>CAZOBT010000259.1:0-3312 GCA_964578025.1 uncultured Rhodocyclaceae bacterium
CGCCTTAATCCTCTTCCTCTTTCTGCCGGGGGATAAAGGGGCGTTTGCCGACTTTGATGGAGAGGGAGAGGAGGGTGTTGTCGCGGCGGATTTGTACCGGGACGCGCTCATCGGGTTTGAGGGCGGCGATGATTTCTAACATGCTTTGTGGATCACCCACCGCACGCCCCGCCACCATCATCAACACGTCACCTGCGCGAATCCCTGAGGTTTCGGCGGGGCCGTCTTTCACTACACGGGCGATTAACGCCCCTTCGGTATTAGGTAGTTTGAAGGAAGCGGCGATTTCTGGGGTGATGTCTTGTACTTCAACGCCCAACCAACCCCGCACTACCGAACCATTTTGAATAATTTGTTCCATGATGCTGCGTGCCAGCGATACGGGGATGGCAAAACCGATCCCCAATGACCCCCCGCTGCGCGAATAGATTGCGGTGTTAATCCCGATTAAATTTCCCGCTGCATCAACCAACGCTCCACCAGAGTTGCCGGGGTTAATCGCCGCATCGGTTTGAATAAAGTTTTCAAAGGTATTGATCCCCAAATGCGAGCGACCCAAGGCCGAGACAATGCCCATGGTTACGGTTTGTCCGACCCCAAAGGGGTTGCCAATCGCTAATACGGCATCACCAACTTGAATATCTTCCATGCGCCCAAAGGCCATGGTGGGTAGGTTATCGGCTTCGACTTTTAAGACGGCAATATCGGATTCAGGGTCAGTGCCAACAACTTTGGCTTTTAATTTGCGCCCGTCGTTTAAAGACACTTCAATTTGGTCAGCTGCATCAATGACGTGGTTATTGGTCAGAATATAGCCATTGGCACTGACAATAACCCCCGAACCAAGGCCGGAGTTACGTTGTTTTTCAGAACGTTCGCCTTGTTCGCGGGGTTGCAAATCGCCAAAGAAGCGACGCAGAAATGGGTCATTCATCAAGGGATGGCGCGGTTGGCGCAAGGCTTGGCTGGTGTAAATGTGCACCACCGCTGGTAAAGCTTTTTGTGCCGCTCCCCGGAAGCTGAGACTATTCGCTGGCAAGGGGCTAGGCGAAGCACTAACCGCCGCTATGACCGGCAAGGCCGTGTTACCTGTATTACCTTTGTTTTTCCCTAACCATTCGGGCTTTAAGGTCATGATTACAAACAGCACGGCGAGCAACACGGTGACGGTTTGTGCAAAAATCAGCCATAACTTACGCATAAGAGGAGTGCAGTATCGTGCAAAGAGAGGAACTTACATATTATCTGGAAGGGCTTTTTCAAGCCTCGCGGTTCAAGGATTATTGCCCAAATGGCTTACAAGTGGAAGGTAAAGCCGAGATACAACGCATTGTCTTTGGTGTTACTGCCAATCAAGCCTTGGTAGATGCTGCCGTCAGCCTGAAAGCGGATGCGCTGATCGTGCATCACGGTTATTTCTGGCGCGGCGAAGACCCTCGTATCATTGGCATAAAACACCGTCGTTTAGCCAGTTTATTACGCTCCGACATCAATCTCTATGGCTATCATTTGCCCTTAGACTGGCATCCCGAATTAGGCAATAACGCGCAGTTGGCGGCGTTGCTCGGCTGGGAAGCCGAAGGGCGATTTGGCGAACAAGACATTGGCTGGTATGGCAAACCCCTTGACCTTGAACCACTCACCCTTGCTAGCCTAGAACAACGTTTGGCAATTACCTTGCAACGCCCCCCCTTAGTCATTGGCGTAGCCGAGCAGCCGATTCACCGTTTGGCGTGGTGTTCTGGCGGAGCGCAAAGCTACTTTGAAGCCGCCATCGCGCTTGGAGTAGATGCCTTTATCACCGGCGAAATCTCTGAGCCAATGGTGCACCTTGCCCGCGAATCCGGCGTTGCCTATCTCGCCTGCGGACACCACGCCACCGAACGCTTTGGCGTACAAGCTCTCAGCGCACATTTACAGACCAAATTCAATTTAGACTGCCAATTCGTTGATATAGCAAGTCCTGTATAGCTTTTATGGCAATAAATTTTATTAGACCAAATTATGCAAGCGCAGGGTCAAAAATAAAAAACTTAGCGGCGTATCGATTTTCTTGACGCAAGTAAGCTGAAACTAGGGTGGGGAAAATTATAACCACGCCGCGCCACGCACTCCCGAGGCATCGCCAAATTTGGGCGGGAGTAGGCGGGTGTGGATGGTGTCGGAAAAGATATATTGCCCCCAATAGCGCGGCACATTGGTATATAGCCGAGTGATCTGCGACAAGCCGCCCCCCAGCACGATCACCTCTGGATCAACAATATTGATGACATTGGCTAAGGCTTGAGCCAGGCGGCGTTCATAACGTTGCATCGTGGCTTCGGCGGCGGCGTTTCCAGCATGGGCAGCCGCGACAATGTCTTTACCGCTTAAGGCCACACCGCCATGGCGCAAATGATCGGCGGCTAGGCCGGGGCCGCTTAGCCAAGTTTCAACACAGGCTTGTCGCCCACAATAGCAATGCGGCAACGCGCCAAGATGATCGTCTACCGCTAAGGGGTTATGCCCCCATTCCCCGGCAATCGCATTGCAACCGACCAAAATCTGACCATGCACCACCAAACCGCCACCAACCCCTGTGCCTAAAATCACCCCAAACACCGTTGCTGCTCCTGCCGCCGCGCCATCCGTGGCTTCGGAGAGGGCAAAGCAATTGGCATCATTCGCCAAGCGCACGTCGCGCTGCAAGCGCGCACTCAAGTCAGCGCGTAAGGGCTGTCCAATCAAACACACTGAATTGGCGTTTTTAATCAAACCCGTCGCTAAGGACTCCGCCCCCGGAATCCCCACACCGACCCGCCCGGTTTGCCCCAGCGCAGCTTCCGCCCGTTCCACCAGCCCCACCATCGCCGCCAACGTCCCGTAATAATCCCCCTGCGGCGTAGCCACCCGCTCCCGATGCAAAATACGCCCGATTTGGTCTAAAGCCACCAATTCAATCTTTGTCCCACCAAGATCAATACCAAAACGTAAATTTTCAGCTCCAGAATGATTTGGTCTATTGTTTATCAGCATCAGCCTACTCCTAGGGACAGGGGAAAAGAGGGGGAGAACTATGCGCGAAAATAGAATCGGACTTGCTCTGCGCTTACAACGGTTGCTAAGCCAGTTTTACTTGCTCTCCCGTTCGCGACGGTAATCTTCATAGGGAGTATTGGTGTTTGCTAGACAGCGATTCCGTTCACTGGCATCACCAATCTTATTGCATTCCCCCTTCTGCCACATTTGCCCCATGTGGTAGAACTGCTCGGTTGAACAGGCGGTGAGGGTGCTGGTGCTTAGTGCGAGCATGAGAAACAAAATTTGGTGCAT
>CAZOBT010000260.1:0-3306 GCA_964578025.1 uncultured Rhodocyclaceae bacterium
CACGCTTCAAGTGTTCGTCAGTGTCAAATACGACTTCGCCCTTACGGGTTTGTTTGACGATCGGCACGATTTGGGACTTGAAGTGACCTGCATCAATTGCAGCGGCGGCACGACGTTGAGATTCAACGGCGAAAGCATCCTGCTCTTCACGGGTAATACCGTGTTTAGCCGCGAGGTTTTCGGCGGTAACACCCATGTGACCAACGCCGAAGGGGTCAGTCAGAATCGCGGTCATGGAGTCAATCGCTTTGGTATCACCCATACGTGCGCCACTACGCAATGCGGGCAGCAAGTAAGCTGCCTTTGACATGACTTCAACACCACCACCGATACCGTAGTCAGCATCGCCAAGCATGATGTTTTGTGCGGTAGTCACAATGCCTTGCAAACCAGAAGAACACAAACGGCTCACCTGCATGGCCACAGATTCCATCGACAAGCCAGCTTGAATCGAAGCAACACGGGAAACATAGGCATAACGGCTGTCAGTAGGCATACAAGTACCCACCGTGACATAGTTAATCGCTTGAGGATCAACACCAGAGCGAACCACGGCTTCTTTCATTACCACGCCAGCTAATTCACTGCTTTCAAAATCAGCTAAAGAACCACCGAAAGCACCAATTGCAGAACGAACAGCACTTAAAACAACAACTTCTTTCGTCATGTAAATCTCCTCTTGTTGTCAGGGATGATGAACCTGTGTCGCCTATTTCAGATAGCACTTACAGGTGCGGGGAAAGGACGATAATACCCAAAAATCTTTGCGAAAACTTACCAATCTTGCGAAATCATTGTGGCAAGCCAGTGACAAGGCGTTGATACAAGGAAAAAATCATTCCCGCTGTTGCGCCCCAAATAAAACGCGAGCCATAAGGCATGGCATGAAAATGCCGCATTGCACCACGCACATGCAGACTATGGCGTTGATGATTGGCTGGATTCATTAAAAAGCTGAGTGGAACTTCAAAAATCTCTGCAACTTCAAAGGGATCGGCTTGGGTGGCAAAGGGCGGCATTACGGTAGCAACCACAGGAGTCACCCGATACCCCGTGCCAGTACGGTATTCCGGTAAAAAGCCTAGGGGTGAAATATGTTGCGCTGCAAGACCAATTTCTTCTTGGGTTTCGCGTAAGGCCGTATGGACAGGCGATACATCACTGGCCTCTGCACGCCCACCGGGAAAACTAATCTGCCCTGGGTGATCTTTTAGGTGTGCAGTACGTTGCGTCAGCAATACGGTGAAGCCTTCGTCACGCAATACGATCGGAAACAAGACTGATGCGGGAGTTAGTGGCGTTTCTGGTTTTGCACCATCTTCGTTCACAAATTCCGAACTGACTGCTTCTGGTAACAAAACTGCTTGTAAACGTTCTAGGTTTAACTCCATGCCAACTTGCTCCTGTTGCATCATGATTAAGAATGATGACGATCAATGCTTGTCCAATGTTTTAACAACATTTTTAATAACACTCACACCGTGGCTTCTGCCAAGGTATTGCTATGCGCATGTACCGCTTGTAAGGCATCTTGTAATGTTTCATCGGGTAATTGGTTAATGACGGTGGCTACGACATCGGCAGCCTCAACCGCATTTACTGGCAAATCCTTGGTTTGAATACTCGCAATCAACGCCGCCGCCGCCCCGACCACTTGTAATAACACTTGGCGTTCTCCCATCAACAACTCAAGTTCGTGACGCAATAACGCAATTTCTTGATCACGATGTGGCATGTTCTTCTCCTTGTTCTCAATTTATCAAGTTTGCCTAACCGCCGATTGCCATATTTTTACCCTGAACAAGGGCATGAATCGCATGGTCAGGCCAGCACAGACAGCCTAAAATGCAGCTTCCCCAACCTATCGTTAAAGGAAGTACCAAAATGCTGCCTGTTGCTATTTTCCGCCATTCACCAACAGAAGGGCCGGGTTATTTTGCCATATTCCTTGAAGCCCACGGGATTCCGTGGCGTTTGTTTGCGATTGATGCTGGGGAGGCTGTACCAGATTCGGCGGCGGGATTTTCAGGTTTATGTTTTATGGGTGGGCCAATGAGCGTGAATGATCCACTACCGTGGGTCGATGCCATTTGTGCCTTAATTCGTGATGCAGTGGCTCAAGATATTCCAGTAATCGGACATTGCCTTGGCGGGCAACTCATCAGCAAAGCCCTTGGTGGGCAGGTAACAAAAAATCCAGCGAAGGAGATTGGCTGGGGGACAGCTCATGCGGTGGCGACAGATGCCCCGACAACGTCAACATGGCTCGGGCAATATGCCAACACCGAAGTGACGGTGTTCCAGTGGCATGGTGAAACCTTTAGCCTTCCCGCCGGAGCGAGCCATTTGTTGCAAAGTGCATGGTGTGCGCAGCAAATGTTCGTTCTGGGGCCACATTTGGCGATGCAGTGCCATGTGGAAATGACCCCAGAGACGATTAAGACATGGAGTACGCAATGGGCAGAGGAGTGTGCCAGTGTTGCGCACTTGCCATCCGTCCAAACTCCAGCAGCGATGGTGGCAGATATTCCAGCAAAACTGCCTATGATGCGCCAATTCGCCGATCAACTTTATGGTGTGTGGTTAAAGGGACTACAGGGGCTACGCCACTAAATGCCCATGCTGTTGTTGTGCCGCAAACATCGTGCGCGCAGAAGAACCACATGAGGTGTTACCACAATTGCTTAATGTTGTTGGGGCAGATACGGTGTTGTGCTCTACAAAATTTGGGGTACTAAGACTCAGAACCAGTAAGAGAGCAGTTAAGAGGTAGGCTCGCATTTTTAACTCCAAGCTTGTTAAATATCGCTGTTGTGATAATTCTAGGCTTTTTGTTATTTGCGAGCGGTAACGACATTTTTGTAATAAGTAACAAATTTCAAACTTGCAACAAAGCAAATCCCCGTGTGAATTGTGCGCAATAAGTCACAAAAATACGGGGATTTTTAGAACTACTCAAACCTCTTGTACAGCAACCGCGTTTTCTTTAAGTAGCGTTGCCAATTTGGCCTCTAGTAAGGCGACACGCTCTGCTAATGCTTGGAATTCAGCCACAGAGACCAAATTTTTCTCTGTCTCTGTTTTTACAGTTTCGCATACACCTAAGGCATTATTTTGATATTGACTTGAAATAGTGTCGTTACAACCACAAAGCATATGCATCCAGCGTTGTTCACGCGCTCCAGGCTGTCGTGGTAACAAATACGTTAACGCACCGTTACTTCGTGTTGCTAATTCTTCGAGATAAGCCTCGACTGTAGAAACATCTGCAAAATGATGTAAGCGTTCGCAATTCGCCCGTAATTC
>CAZOBT010000261.1:0-3306 GCA_964578025.1 uncultured Rhodocyclaceae bacterium
TCGGCTCGACGATAGCACTCCATCACCCGACCTGTCACAGGGTGACAAAAACGCAAAAACTCTGCATGTAACAACAGACGTGGAGCTGCCGCCAGCACGTCTGGTGGTGCGTATAAATCGTCCCCTAACATCGGATGCCCAATCGTTTTCATGTGCAAACGTAGTTGATGTGAGCGTCCAGTGACTGGTTCAAGCGCGACTCGGCTTTGTTGCTTTTCCTGATCGTATGACAGTAATGAGTAACGAGTGAGTGAAGGCCTTCCTGTTTCGTGGTCAACCTTTTGTAGTGGACGATTTGGCCAATCAACAATAATCGGGAGATTTACCTCACCAGACGTTTGTGCGAGTTGCCCGGCAACAATTGCCACATAACGCTTATCCACTTCACGCTGCATAAATGCAATGCTCAGTTGACGATGAATCTCTTTACCCCGAGCAATCAATAGCAGGCCAGAGGTTTCCATGTCTAAACGATGTACCGTCAACGCATCAGGCACTTCCTGTTGCACCCGTGTAATTAGGCAATCAGCACGATCCTCACCGCGTCCCGGTACAGAAAGTAAGCCAGATGGCTTATTTACTACCAGTAAATGCTCATCAAGATAAACAATATCTAAAGGGGTTTGTGGTGGACAATATTTCATTCGCCAACAATATCTGCCCCAGCAGGAGCCTGAAATTTAAAGAGTTGCGGAGCAAGTTTGGGATTTTTTTCAACGTGATTAAAGTGAAGTTGTGTGACTTGCCCAAAGCTGTCAAACAACTCCATCGCACGCAGCTCTTGCCCTTGTGTCGCAAAACCTAGGCGTACCTTCTCAAAGCCACTATCAGGCTGTTTAGGGATTGCTAATACCCAAACAACCCCATTTTCTTCACCATCATCTTTTAATGTGAAATTCTGCCCCAGCTCATTTTTACCTGCAAGCAATGCGGCTGGCGTGCTCCCTAAGGCTTTACCTAATTGGCGCACCGTTACTTGTTTTAACTCTTCATCATAAATCCAGAATTTCTGCCCATCGCCAACCATCAGCTGTGGATAAGGGGTGCTAATTTGCCAACGAAATTTGCCTGGGCGGGAAAAACTCATATTGCCAGAAGATATTTGTGCTTTTTTTGCCGATTTGCCTCGAACACTTTGCGTAAATTCGGCACGTAACGTTTTTGTACCAGCTAAAAACTGCTGTAATGCACTTATGCCATTGATGCTTTTGGCACTATTGTCTTCGGCAATCGCGTGTTGTGTGCAAACAACCAGCAGTAACGTCAGCATGGCTTTTGTGATCAAGTAGACATAGGAGCAAAAGCCATAGGGAAAGCGAGAAGAAATCAACATTACGTAAGCTTTTTTAAAATTAGAACGAGACAACAACGCAGGAAAGTGACGCTAGAAACATAAAAACCGAATAGCTTTAGTTGGTCTATATTTAACAGAACCTTGCCTAATAAGCCTTAACAAAGAATTTATTATTTGGTCTTCTGTTGTTATTTCCTAGAAATGACTAATGCTTGATTAGTTTTTAATTAAAAGCTCCCGCCCACCACGACCATCCGGTTGCGAGACAATTCCTGCAACTTCCATCATCTCAATCAAATGGTTTGCACGGGCAGGCGTAATGCGTAGATTTGCTTGGAGTAACGCGGTCGATGCTCGCTGCTTCTTCAATACTAACTCCACCGCTTGTTGATACAAGGGATCACCAAGCTCCTCTTCCGACATTTGCGCCATACTTTCACACACCATCTCTGGTGTCGGGTTAAGAATCCCGTTGACATAGTCACTAGGGCGACAAGATTTTAAGAAGCTTACAACACGTAATACTTCATCATCAGCGACAAATGCACCATGTACGCGGGTGGGATAGGCCGAGCCGGGAGGCAAATACAACATATCACCACGACCTAATAAATGCTCAGCTCCCATTTGATCCAAAATGATGCGAGAGTCGGTTTTGCTAGACACATGGAAAGCAATCCGTGCCGGAATGTTGGCTTTAATCAACCCTGTAATCACATCCACAGAAGGCCGCTGTGTGGCCAGAATAAGGTGAATTCCTGCGGTGCGGGCTTTTTGTGTGAGGCGAGTAATCAACTCCTCAACCTGCTTACCCACAGTAATCATCATGTCAGCAAGCTCATCCACGACAACCACAATACTGGGCAATGGGGTCAAAACAGATGCGTTATTTGGATGCTTAACTGTTGGGTCATGCAAATACATTCCTTTTGTTTGTGCATCACGTACTTTTTGGTTGAACGCTGGCAGATTACGTACCCCAACTGCTGCCATGAGTTTATATCGCCGCTCCATTTCCTCCACACACCAATGTAAAGCATGGGCAGCTTGTCGCATATCTGTAATTACCGGGGCTAATAAATGCGGAATTCCTTCATAGACTGACAATTCCAACATCTTTGGGTCAATCAGAATTAAGCGTACAGCCTCAGGCTCTGACTTATACAACAACGACATAATCATGGCGTTTACACCAACGGATTTCCCTGATCCCGTTGTGCCTGCAAGCAACAGGTGTGGCATGGTGCTTAAATCGGCAGTCAATGGCTCACCTGCAACGTCTTTGCCAAGTACCACGGTTAACGGACTGGCTGCCGCAACAAAGCTTGGGTGGCTTAATACCTCTTGTAGGCTAACTGTTTGCCGTTTGTTATTCGGTAGCTCCAGAGCCATACAGGTTTTACCCGGTACGGTTTCAACAACACGCACCGACGTTACTGCCAATGCCCGTGCTAAATCTCGAGTCAGATTAACAATCTGTGCAACCTTCACACCAACAGCAGGCTCAATCTCGTACCGTGTAATGACTGGCCCAGGGTAAGAGGCTAATACTTGCACTTGCACGCCAAAATCTGCACATTTACGTTCAATTAAGCGCGACGTAAATTCCACACTTTCTGGGTCTGGCAATCCTACCGATTTACTGCTTGGTTCAAGTAGGTCTAAAGAAGGTAAGCAGGAAACCGGAGGAGGTGTTACTTGCGTAATGAGGCTACTGCTTGTGGCAAGCTCATCGATAGGCAGCTCTTCCACAACACTCTCTACCGAAACAACGGTTGTATCAGTTGATTCTTGTAGTGGGGTATCGGTATTCAGTACAGGTACTTCAGAAAATAGGCTAGGTTCGATTGTCGCCTTAGTGTCGGAATCAGCAATGTTTGTTTCTTCTTGGGTTAGGCTGGGTTCTTGTTGTTGCAAACCTTCAGTGTGCTTGGTGACGGTAGCATCCAGCTTTTGTGTTGGCTCTTGCAAACCAACAACCGCTCCAACCTTATTCATAAAACTCGCGGCTA
>CAZOBT010000262.1:0-3264 GCA_964578025.1 uncultured Rhodocyclaceae bacterium
TTCCCAGCGAAGTACTGCTTTAACTGCGCTACTGTCGCTTTCGTAATCTTATTTGGATTGTGGATTTTCGCGAATTTGCCCAAAGAAGGTATCAATCGCTTCTGACAAGCTCTTAGAGAAATTTGCACTACGCATGGCATCACGGGTAGACAGGGTGAGGCTCTTCAACGCGTCTAAACCAAGGTGCGAAAACAGATTATTGGTCATGGTCGAGAACACACTACGCACGGCGTAGTAGCGTAATAAGCCAGCCTCAAATTCTTCTTTCTCGGCTTTGACCTTACCCATCATGTATTCCACTACGCCCTTGTTCTTGCCACGTAGTTCGTTCAATTCATTGAGCTGCTCGCCCAAGGCGACGATGCGCGATTCCAGCAAGTTACGCACACGCTGGTAAATGTCGTTAAATTCAGCTTCACTGTTCTCACGCACAATATCTTGTTTGGCGGGAATCAGTTTTTCTGACAAGGCATGTTCTAAGGCGGGCAAACGGCTACGGTGCAATAACTGCATGTCATCCGTCACTTTTGCCACTAAACCTTTTTGTGCCGAAACCGGGAAAATTTGTTCTGGCGGTAAATCCAGAATCTGCCCACACACGGCGGCTTGTTTGCGAATCTCTGCCTCAATTTCGGTTTCTTGCTTTAATTCATCCCACAAGCCATCAATCTTATTCATCACCACCATGCGGCCTTTGCGAGCGGGGCCGCCGCTGCTGATATGGTCACGCCATAAGGTAAGATCAGACTGTGTAACCCCGGTATCAGCGGCAAGAATAAATAAAATCGCATGGGCATTGGGCAACAGCGATAAGGTCAATTCCGGTTCTGTACCAATCGCATTGAGGCCAGGGGTATCTAAAATCACTAAACCTTGTTTTAACAAGGGGTGGGGGAAATTAATCACCGCATGTCGCCAACGCGGAATTTCGATTAAACCATCTGCCCCAATTTGTAAGTCATCCTCAAGATGCTCAGCATTGGCCTTGATATTTGCCTCGGTATTACCAAAATGGAAACCAAGGGCAATCGCTTCTTCAGGGCTGACCCGAATCACTTGGCTCACTTGGCGCAATGCCTGTTGCATGGAGTCAACCGAGTTTAAATCTAAAGAATACGAAATCCATTCTTCGCGGAAACGCTTGTATTCCGAAACACTGGCATTGGTGCTACGCGTTTGAATGGGGAGTAATTCAATATATGGTGGGCGACTGGCATCGTAGAGCAGTTCTGTCGGACACATCGTGGTACGCCCTGCCGATGAAGGCAACATCCGATTGCCATAATCGGCAAAGAAAATGGCATTGATTAACTCGGATTTACCGCGTGAAAACTCGGCGACAAATGCCACATACAAGCGATCTTCGCGTAGGCGTTCTAAGAGATGTGTAAGACGGAGGTTAGCTTGTGCATCATTCAGTTCATTATCAACAAGCCAGGCGCGGAAGAGCTCAATGCAACCAGCAAGACGTACACGCCATTCACTATAGGCGGCAAATTGGTTGGCAAGTGTCATGGGTAACACCGTGTATGAAAAAATCGGAAGAGGCTTAATCTAGCACAGAGACCCCGCCTACGGGGTTACGCCATGTAAAAACGCCAGGGTTAGTTGCCTGTTAGTTGCATTTTCCCCCTGATTTGTCCCTTATTGCTGGCATTGTGGGCAATAACAGCTTGATCGCCCAGCCATCGTAATTTGCGTAATGGGTGTGGCACAGACTGGGCAAGGGCTTCCTGCACGTCCATAAACGGCATAACTCATTTGGAAATAACCACTGCTGCCATCACTATGCACAAAGTCTTTGAGACTACTTCCACCTGCCGCCAGCGCATCGTTTAATGTTGCCACAATATGCCCTGCCAATACCTTGCATTCGGCAAGACTTAATTGATTCGCGGGGCGTTGTGGGGTAATACGGGCGCGAAATAAACTTTCTGCGGCATAAATATTGCCAATACCAACAATGCTATGCGCATCCATCAATACCTGTTTGATGGGGGCAAGACGGCGACGAGTAATTTCATATAACACCTCACCATTGAACGTGCTTTCTAATGGTTCAAGCCCTAAACGATTTAACAAAGGATGGGTAGGAACGTTGCCATCTATCCAATCCAAGACCCCAAAGCGACGTGGATCACGGAAACGCAGAATCGTATTAGCAAAAACAAAATCAACATGGTCGTGTTTTGCCACGGGCGTATTGGGCGCAACTAAGCGCAAACTACCCGACATGCCCAGATGTAATAAAACATAGCCTTGTATTGCAGCGTTGTCTGAGTGATCTGCCTCTGCGTGAGTGCACGCAAATAACAGGTATTTGCCACGTCGGTGGATGGCTGTAATGCGTTTACCCGTTAAGGTTTGTGCAAGATGTGGCGGAATTTCGTGGCGCAGACGTGGAAAACGAATCACAACATTAGTGATAATCGCGCCTGCCACATCTGGGAGTAGGCCACGTCGTGTAATCTCTACTTCTGGTAATTCGGGCATTTTGCTTGTCGCTCCTCTCAAACCACAATAACATGCGCTAACTTCCGGTGCGGAATTGTAAGGGTTGCCGGAACCCGCGTTCGTGAAAGAATGTAATGCTGCACAACCTGATCCTCGCCTTTTCTAGCCTTCTACTCATTACAACGACAACGCCAGTGCTTGCCAGTGAGGCCGCCGTTAATCGTGCTCCTGTTCGTAAACCCTTTTTAGTACCGGAAACCCCCAGCCTTTCGCAAGGGCAATTTGTCTTTCAGCTGTTGTTAGGAGAATTGGCCTTACAGCGTGGGCAATACCTACTAGCCGCAGGTGCTTATGCTGACTTAGCGCGACGCAGCAATGATGCAAGCGTAAGTGAACGGGCGGTTGAAGTTGCCAGTATTGCGCAACAAAATGACTTAGCCTTAGAGCTTGCCCGTTTGTGGGTAGAACAAGCCCCAGAACTCCCCAAAGCACGACATGCCTTAGCCAATCTTTTGTTACTGTCAGATCGCCTGCCTGAACTTGGCCCACAACTCACCACCTTACTGGCACAAAATCCTAACGATCTCGCCGCCAATTTGATGAGTTTGAATCGCTTGCTTGCCCGTCATAACAATAAGCCACAAGTTCGCGAGTTAGTAAACAACTTAACCGCCCCCTACCTCAGCCTACCAGAAGCACATTTCGCGCGCGCCTATGCAGCATTGCAAGTTGAGAAAGCGAGCGAGGCGGAGGCAAGTTTACAAACTGCATTACAACAACGTCCCAACTGGGAAATTGGAGCCCTGTTTC
>CAZOBT010000263.1:0-3243 GCA_964578025.1 uncultured Rhodocyclaceae bacterium
GTTCATTGGTGAGCGAAGCAATATCCGTCGCCGTGATGGCGGTGTATTGCGTTTTAGTCCAATTTGCGATGGTGGTGTTACTTGGTAGTGCCATGATGTTCTCCCCAGACCGTGCTATCTATGATCTATTCACAGATCAATCAGACAGACACAAAAATGATACAAATACACTTCTTGCCCCAGTTTACTGCAAACACAATAAATGCTGTATTAACAATACTATTGCTAATAGTAACAATTGCGCTGTGTTGTGATTTTTATTGGTGTTTTTGATGCTTTGCTGCGGGTGATTCTTGCTTTGTTAGCCCTGCCCCCTGAATTGAGTCTTTTATAATTAGCGGCTTGCAAGCCCGCGATTATCTTATAAAGCATTCCTATGCGCATTCTTTTGGTTAAAACCACCTCCCTTGGTGATGTAATTCACAACTTGCCCGTGGTCAGTGATCTCCGTCAGTATTTTCCCCAAGCCACGATTGATTGGTGTGTCGAAGAAAGCTTTGCGGCCATTCCGCGTTTACATCCTGGCGTGAACGACATCATCCCGGTTGCGGTACGGCGGTGGCGTAAGCGGCTGTGGTCGCCCACGGTTTGGCACGAAATCGGTGGACTGAAAAATCGCCTTCATGCCGAACCCTATGACTTAATCATTGATACACAAGGCTTAGTCAAAAGTGCCATCATGGCGCGGCAAGCCCAAGGCTTATTGTGTAGCTATGCGGCGGATTCGATTCGTGAGCCGTTAGCCGCCAAATTTTACGATCAACATTTCCACATTTCCCGCCAATTACATGCGGTCGAACGTAATCGGCAGTTGGTAGCGGCAGCGTGTGGCTATGACCTGGCAAACACGACCTTGAATTATGGGATTACCGCACCAGCGCATGAATTTGTTTGGCATTCCAGCCGCGCTTATGCGGTGTTGCTCTCGGCAACCAGCCGCGACGATAAATTATGGCCAGAAAGTCATTGGCTAGAACTCGGTCAAGCCTTACATGAACAAGGGCTTGTCCCGATTTTTCCCAGTGGCAGTGCGAAAGAGCGCGAGCGGGCGCAACGGCTTGCGAACACCTTATGCAATCGCGGGGCGGATGCGATTGCCGCGCCGCCACTGTCGATTCCTGAATTAGCGTGTTTATTAGCAGAGGCCAAATTTGTGGTGGGTGTGGATACCGGTTTAACCCATTTAGCCGCCGCGCTACCTGTTCCGGTTGTTGCCTTATATACCGCCACTGATCCGGGTTTAACTGGAGTGTTTGGCTCAGGCTTTCATGTCAATTTAGGTGGGGCGGGGCAAGTGCCAAGCGTGGCGGCAGTGCTGTCAGAATTAGCGAAGGTAGATGCGGCATGAGCAAGCTTTGGCGATGGCTGTATTCCCTCATCCTATATTTAGCAACTCCGCTGATTCTGTTGCGCCTATTGTGGCGGGCGCGTTTGCAGCCGGAATACCGGCAGCAATTGCATGAACGTTGGGGCATTTACCTGCAAACCGAGGTGCGTCGCCCCTTGCTGTGGCTACATGCGGTTTCAGTGGGCGAAACCCGTGCCGCCGAGCCGTTAATTAAGGCACTACAAGCCACTTATCCACAGCACCAAATTCTTCTGACCTGCATGACCCCAACCGGGCGCGAAACGGGGCGGCAACTGTATGGACATCTTTGCAATCAACGCGGTGCGCCAGTCATTCAAGCCTATTTGCCTTACGATTATCCCGGCGCGATGCGGCGGTTTTTGCGCCACTTTCAGCCCGAATTGGGTTTGTTGATGGAAACGGAAATTTGGCCGAATTTGTTGGCGGCGGCACAAGCAGCCAAGATGCCCTTAGCCTTGGTCAATGCTCGTCTTTCCGCCCGCTCGGCGCGGGGTTATGCCCGCATCGCTGGCCTCAGTCGCCCCGCCTTGGGTAAATTAAGCCGAGTTGCCGCGCAAACCGCCGCCGATGCCGAACGCCTCGCCCAACTTGGCGCACCCACCCCTCAAGTCTGTGGCAATTTGAAATTCGATGTCAGCCCCGCCCCCGACCGCCTTGCGCTGGGTGCAACATGGCGGCAAGCCATTGGCGAGCGTCCGATTTTCCTCGCCGCCAGCACCCGCGAAGGCGAAGAAGAATTGCTGTTAGAGGCGTTGTTTAATCATCCTCTCTGCCAAGTGCCGGGTTTCCTTTTGGTACTTGTCCCGCGCCATCCGCAACGCTTTGCGGCAGTTGCTCAGTTATTGGCTAGCAAAAATATCCGTTTCTGCCAACGCAGCGACGGCTTGCCCCCGCCAGAAACGCAAGTGTGGCTGGGCGATAGCATGGGCGAAATGGTGGCGTATTACCGCCTTGCTGACCTTGCCTTGATTGGCGGTAGTCTGTTGCCCTTGGGTGGGCAAAACCTGATCGAAGCCGCTGCCTGTGGCTGTCCGGTGCTAGTTGGCGCACATATGTTTAACTTTGCCCAAGCTACGAGCGATGCGGTGGCGGCGGGTGCCGCTATCCAAGCGACCGACCTGCCGACTCTCCTTGACACCGCACACCGCCTGTTCCAACAGCGGCAGGAACTTGCGCAGATGCGCCAAGCCAGCCTCACCTTCGCGCAACAACATCGCGGCGCGACGACACGCACCCTAGCAGTGATCGCAGAATTGCTACCACCACCAAAGGAAAAGTAGGTAGTCCAAAGCTTAGGTAACACGCTAACGGTAAAATTTGGTCTTGTTTTGAATTGAGTATATTTAATAAGCTTAATGGCTTATTTTTTAATTTGGTCTATCATTTTCCTTTGTTGGTGTTCGGTATGATGCGCTTGCTTGGAAGAATTATTGTTTTTGGGGCAGAAAAACCACTACGCCAATTCCTCGCTATTTCCCAAATTCCTGACGGCAAGATGGAGATATGTGGTGCAAAAAGGAAAATCGCCGTTCCTGATTTATGGCTTTACTCTTCTCCTTGGTACGCCTTTGCACCTGAAACACTTGATGAAGATTTGCGCAGCTTTATTACAGCGAATTGGAATGGCTCGCTGGATTTAAGCCAGTATCAAGGCATTGAGTTTGCAGCTCTTTGTTTGTGCCCAGTGGGGCAAGATGATGCGGGGGGGCTTGCCACGTTGTTCAGTCCCCATACCTTAAAAGCTCTTTGCCAAGCACAGTTGAGCTTAGAAATTGCTCCAGCTTTAGTAATGCCAGAAGTGATGGCGTGGCCTTTATCCTAACTTCCGATATTGCCCCGGTGTCATGCCTTCGATTTCGCGGAAAGCTTCGTAA
>CAZOBT010000264.1:0-3236 GCA_964578025.1 uncultured Rhodocyclaceae bacterium
GTTGGAGATACCATGTCCAGTTATTCCTTACCGACGCAGGTCAAAATCGTAGAAGTTGGCCCGCGTGATGGCTTGCAGAATGAGAAAAGCCATGTTCCGACCGCCGTCAAAGTCGAATTAGTCGAACGCCTTGCGGCGGCGGGTGTTCCCGTGGTCGAAGCGGCTTCGTTTGTTTCGCCAAAATGGGTGCCGCAAATGGCGGACAGTGGCGAGGTGTTGCGGCAGATTCAACGTCGCCCCGGCACTATCTACGCCGCCCTAACCCCGAATTTGCAAGGCTTTGATGCCGCTGTCGCAGCGGGCGCGTCAGAAGTGGCGATTTTCGCGGCGGCCTCCGAAGGTTTTTCGCAAAAGAACATTAACTGCTCGATTGCCGAAAGCCTAAAACGCTTCCACCCGATTCTTGATGCGGCGAGTGCCTTAGAAATCCCGGTGCGCGGTTATGTGTCTTGCGTTGCCGCTTGCCCCTACGACGGCGCGACCGCTCCGGCACAAGTTGCCAGCGTTGCCGCCGAACTCGCGGCAATGGGCTGTTATGAAATCAGCCTTGGCGACACGATTGGCGTAGGCACGCCGCATAGCATCTCCGCGATGCTCGAAGCCTGCCTGCAACATCTCCCCGCCCACCGCCTCGCCGGGCATTATCATGATACCTATGGCATGGCAATCGCCAACATCTACGCCTCGCTACAACTCGGCCTCAGCACCTTCGACACCTCCATCGCCGGACTCGGCGGCTGTCCCTACGCCAAAGGCGCGAGCGGCAACGTCGCCACCGAAGATGTCCTCTACCTCCTCAACGGCCTCGGCATCAAAACCGGCATCGACCTAGATCGCATCCTGCAAATCGGTCACGACATCAGTGCCGCCTTGGGCAGAGAAAATGGGTCAAAAGTCGGGAGGGTGAGAAAAGCTTAAACCCCACCCAACCTCAACAAAAACCCCCACAAACTGTTATTTGGTCTGTGGGTGTTTTTGTTATGTTGGGTATTGGTTATTTGGTGGTTTTTGAGTTGGTCTATCAATTAAGAAATCAGTCCTTATTGAAGGGTTGCACAAACCTTGTCTAATAACTCACCTATAACAGATTCAAACTGGTCATTTTCCTCAATCGAAAGCTGAGTTGCACCCATAACGGGTAATGGGGCATCTTTTGTACCTAAATGCATTAGCCGCTTGCACCACCAGACTGTTAAAATCCAGCCTTTGCTTTTTGAGTGACAAATTATGAAATTCCTTGTAACAGGTGCGGCAGGATTTATTGGGATGCATGTGGCACAAATCCTGTTGGCGCGGGGGGATGAGGTGGTTGGCCTTGATAATCTTAACGATTATTACGACCCGAACCTGAAGCTGGCGCGTCTGGCGCGTTTGCAAGACAAGCCGAATTTCCAATTTGTCCGTCTTGATGTCGCAGATCGTGCGGGAATGGCAGCCTTGTTTGCCCAACATCGCTTTGACCGGGTAATTCACCTTGCGGCGCAAGCGGGGGTGCGTTATTCCCTACAAAATCCCCATGCTTACATTGATAGCAATCTGGTGGGCTTTACCAATATTTTGGAAGGTTGCCGCCATTCGGGGGTTGGGCATTTAGCCTATGCCAGTAGCTCCAGTGTCTATGGCGGCAATACCAAGTTGCCCTTTTCTGAGCATGACAGTGTAGATCATCCGGTCAGCTTGTATGCCGCCACAAAGAAAGCCAATGAGCTGATGGCACATACGTATAGCCATCTCTTTGGTTTGCCGACAACCGGGCTACGCTTCTTTACTGTCTATGGGCCGTGGGGACGACCCGATATGGCCTTGTTTTTATTTACCCGCGCCATCTTAGAAGGCCGTGCGATTGATGTCTTTAACTACGGCAAAATGCAGCGCGACTTCACCTATATTGATGACATTGTTGAGGGCGTGATTCGTGTTGCCGATAAGCCCGCCGTCGCTAACCCCACATTTGACCCACTACAGCCCGACCCTGGTAGCTCAAATGCGCCATATCGCGTGTTTAATATTGGCAATCATCAACCCGTACAACTCATGGATTACATTGAAGCGATTGAGTTGGCATTAGGGCAAACTGCCGAAAAGAATTTCCTCCCCTTACAAGCTGGGGATGTGCCAGCCACCGAGGCCAGCGTCGATGAGTTACGCAATTGGGTAAATTTTGCGCCAAATACCTCGGTACGTACTGGCGTAGCTCGCTTTGTTGCGTGGTATCGCGATTATTACCAGCTTTAAACGAACTAACGCACTTTAACCAAAATCAATTTTTTAACTTTATTGGCGAAGGAATCGCATCATGTGTGGGATTGTTGCCGCTGCTGCGACAAATAATATTGTTCCCGTTTTATTAGAAGGTTTACGTAAGCTGGAATATCGTGGTTATGATTCTGCTGGCCTCGCTGTACAACGCACTGATGGTATTCAACGTTATCGTGCCGTAGGTCGAGTGGCTGAATTAACTACCTTAACGGCTGGTGTTGCCGCCGCAACGGGGATTGCCCATACGCGCTGGGCAACGCATGGTGTCCCTAGCGAACGCAATGCACATCCGCACATCTCTGGCGGTTTGGCGGTGGTGCATAACGGCATTATCGAAAACTATGAAGCGTTGCGTGCCGAGTTAACCGCTGCTGGCTATGTATTTACCTCAGATACAGACACCGAAACCATTGCACATTTGCTAGAACTAACGTTGCGCGATGAACCCGATTTATTCCGTGCCGTACAACTTGCCCGGCACAAGCTGATTGGGGCGTATGCGATTGCGGTGATTGAAGAACGCCATCCTGAACGAGTAATTGTGGCGCGTGAAGGCTCTCCTTTGTTATTAGGCATTGGCGAACAGGGGAACTATGCAGCTTCCGATACCTCCGCTCTACTCCAAGTGACACGTAACATGATGTATTTGGAAAATGGCGATGTTGCAGAGCTAACTCCCAATTCAATACAAGTTCTGGATCGTGATAATCAACTCGTCAATCGTCCTGTTACCGTATCGCAATTGTCTGCGGATGCAGTAGAGCTAGGCAACTATGCCCACTACATGCAAAAAGAGATTTTTGAACAACCAGAGGCTCTGGCAAATACCCTAGAAATGATTGGTGGTAGTCATTCCTTGCAAGCTGGAATTTTTGGGGCAGAAGCTGCTAACGTCTTTCAAAATACCCAATCCGTATTAATTTTGGCCTGCGGCACAAGTTATCACTCTGGCTTAACCGCCCGTTATTGGTTAGAGG
>CAZOBT010000265.1:0-3235 GCA_964578025.1 uncultured Rhodocyclaceae bacterium
ACTATTGATAGGTCTAATTGATTTAGACGAATTAAAGGATAGCTGGTAGCTATCTCAAAAGTGGCTTCAACGACGATGTAACCTTTTAACCAAGGCTATTTATGCAATGTCTTATCAAGGGCTTTTTCGGGGCAGTGGGCGGTTGTTTGCTGCTGGGTTTTTTAATTCTTGCTTTCCGCCCACATGATTATGAAATGGCAGAGCCTCGGTATGAGGTCGGGGTTTATTTAGCGCAGCTTGTAGACATTAAATCCATGATTGCTGCTCGGGCAATTCAGCAAAAATCCCTAAACGGCGTAGGCAAAAATCTCCCTTTGCCAGAACTTAATCCCCTACCCGACTTTTTTGAAATCTCCGACTCAGGCCGCATTCTGTTATCCGGTGGCAAAGAGCGCGTGTTCCTTGTTTTAACTCCGCGTTTAGAAAATGGCGAAATCAAATGGAATTGCACAGGCAATCCCCGAAAAGCATTACCTATGGGGTGTAGGGGGTAGTTGCGGAACTCCTCTTTGGCATAGACTACATTCTTAATACTTTGAATCCATGAGACTTTTAACTCCCCTCCTTGGTCAAGGAGGGGTACGCCGCAGGCGGGGGGTGGTTGGGAATTTAGGAAAAATCCTAAGCTCTGCCAATTTCCCGCAATCTCTCACCCCTTTACATGCAATCCACATTCTTTGGACTCGGGGTTTTCCCACCACCAGCGTCCGGCGCGGATGTCTTCGCCTAGGCTGATGGCGCGGGTGCAGGGGGCGCAGCCGATGCTGGGGTAGAACTGGTCGTGGAGGGCGTTGTAGGGGACGTGGTTGAGGCGGATGTATGCCCACACTTCCTTTTCTGTCCATGCCGTGAGCGGGTTGAATTTGTCGAGGCCGTTGCTTTCGTCAAATTCTTGCACGGGCAGGCCGACGCGGGTGGTGGCTTGTTGGGCGCGGAGTCCGGTGATCCACGCTTTTTTCCCAGCCAAGGCGCGGCGCAAGGGTTCGACTTTACGCGCAAAACAACAGGCTTTACGCAATTCAACCGAATCATAAAAGGCATTGATGCCATTGGCGCGAACGTAGCTTTCTACGGCATCACTTTGCGGGAAATACACCTTTAACTTCAAACCATAGTGCTTGTGCACCGCTGCCATCAAATCATAGGTTTCCAGCGGCAAACGCCCGGTATCTAGGCTGAAAATTTCGATTTTGTCTTGTAAGCCTGCACGCAAAATCAAATCGGTCAACACTTGGTCTTCTGCCCCTAAACTGCTGGCAAAGCACGCGGGATATGACTTTTCGGCGATTTCTGCTAATAGGTCTAGAGCTGCCGCTGTTTTGGCGGCAACGCTGGCTTGCAGTTCATCGGTAAGGCGGGGATTGGTTGCGGGGTTGCTCATGCCACACGTCTCCGAAATAAGGGTTGAGTTTGGTCTACGCCCGTTTGATAGCTCTCAGAGAAGGTGGAGAAAGCTTTAATCGCATCGTCAACGTTTTGGTCTGCACGTAACGCGAAAGTGGTGAAGCCAACGCGGGCGAGGAAAAAGAGCTGGTCGACGAGCACGTCACCGATGGCGCGTAATTCGCCGCCAAAGCCATAGCGTTCGCGCAATAAGCGGGCGGTAGAGAAACCGCGTCCGTCGGTGAATTTGGGGAAATTCACCGCGATGACCGCAAAGTTTTCTAATTCCGCAGCAAGGCTGGCGGGGTCGTCGGCGGGTTCAAGCCACACGCCAACTTGCGCGCTCCGTGCTTGTAATTCGGCTTTACGCGCTTGCCAGACGGCGAGGGGGTAAATGGTAGGCGTACTCGGCAAGGCCACGCTTTCGGGCGTTTCGCCTTCGGCAAGGGTTAGCACTTGCCACGGACTGCCGATGGCAACTTGTTGATGTTTCAGCAAAATTGACATGATATTTTTCTTTCTTGGTTTTTTTGATTAAACGCTGGCAGCGGCTTTGGCCTTGCCGTGGGCGCGGTGGGCATAGACTTCGTTCTTGAAAGGATCAACGCCGATCCGGTCGAAAGTATCCAAAAAGGTTTCGTCTTCATGCCGCTGGCTCACATACACCTGCAAAATCTTCGCCACTGCGTCAGGGACTTCTTCCGCCGCGAAGGAGGGGCCAATCACTTTGCCCAACTTTGCCGCGCTACCTTGCCGCCCACCGAGGGTCACTTGATAGAACTCGGCTTCGTTTTTATCGACCCCAAGAATGCCAATATGCCCAACGTGGTGATGCCCACACGCATTCATACACCCGGAAATATTCAGCTCTAACTCGCCCAGATCAAACACATAGTCCAGATCGTCAAAACGGGCTTGGATGGCGTTGGCAATAGGGATGGATTTAGCGTTGGCTAAATCGCAGAAATCCCCGCCGGGGCAGCAAATGATGTCGGTGAGCAGGCCAACGGTGGGCGTGGCTAAACCGGCTTCCTTAGCAGCTTGCCACACGGCGTATAGCTCGCTTTGTTCGACATCGGCAAGGATGATGTTTTGCTCATGCGAGGTGCGCAATTCGCCAAAACTATAGCGGTCGGCTAAATCAGCCACGCTGTCCATCTGCGTAGCGGTAATGTCGCCGGGGGCTTGTCCGGGGGCTTTGAGCGATAAGGTCACGGCAGCATAGCCGGGAACACGGTGCGCATGGGTATTGCGTGATAACCAACGCGCAAAGGCTTTATCGCTGTCGCGTTGGGCGGCGAGTTCAGCATTTTCTGCTGGCAAGGTTTTGTACGCCGGAGCGGTGAAATGTGCCGCAACGCGGTCGTATTCGGCTTGGGTTAAAGTTGCCGCGCCGTCTTTGAGGTACGCCCATTCTTCTTCGACTAAGCGGGCAAATTCCGCTACCCCCAAGGCTTGCACCAGAATTTTGATCCGCGCTTTGTACAAATTATCGCGCCGTCCCATGCGGTTATACACGCGCAAGATGGCTTCGCAATAGGTCAAAATGTGCTGCCACGGCAGGTTCTCACGCACCACTTGCCCACGAATCGGGGTACGACCTAAGCCCCCACCAACAATGACGCGGAAAGCAGGCTGCTGATTTTCACCTTCCACTAAATGCAAGCCAATGTCGTGAAACCACGTTACCGCCCGATCTTCCTTCGTCCCAGAAATGGCGATTTTGAACTTACGCGGTAAACCGGCAAATTCCGGGTGGAATGTGCTCCATTGACGTAGGATTTCCGCCAGTGGACGCGGGTCAATGATTTCATCGGGGGCGACACCCGCAAATTGGTCAGTGGTGACGTTA
>CAZOBT010000266.1:0-3233 GCA_964578025.1 uncultured Rhodocyclaceae bacterium
CATAGAGTACTAAATGACTGCCATTGTAGATAAAACAAATGAATATACATTAGGTTTGGACATTGGGATTGGCTCGGTTGGGGCTGTATTGGTTTTTTGCCTCAGCAGGGGGGACTTAGAAGGTATATCCGACTTCTTCGCTGCGGTTTTCGAGGCTGTCGAGCAGTTCGAGGACGGGTTTTAACGCGCCGTAACGGCTGCAAGTGTGGCGCAGGTAATTAAGGAAGCGCGGGATGTCGGCACTGTAGGCGGGTTTGTTGTCGCGGTAGTTGAGGCGACAGAAAATGCCGATCACTTTCAAATGGCGTTGCATCCCCATGAGTTCGTAATCTTTCCAGAAATCGCCAAAGTTTTCGGCAACGGGCAAACCGGCACGGCGGGCTTTTTCCCAGTAGCGGATTACCCAATCCAGCTCGTCCTCTTCTTCCCAAGAAATAAAGGCATCACGGAACAAGGACACTACGTCGTAGGTTAAGGGGCCGTACACCGCATCTTGGAAATCCAAAATGGCGGGGTTGGGTTCGCTAATCATTAGGTTGCGTGGCATGTAGTCACGATGCACAAAGACTTTAGGTTGGGCTAAGGCACTGGCGATGAGTAGGGCGAAGGTGCGGTCTAGGATCGCTTGTTCTTTATCGTTTAAGGTGCGGCCTAGATGACGTTTAATAAACCATTCGGGGAATAAATCCAGCTCGCGGCGTAACAAGGCTTCATCATAAGGCGGCAACACATCAGGGCGTGAGCTGCATTGCCATGCGACTAACGCAGTGCTGGCGGCATCAAATAAACGGCGGCGGGTTTGGTTGCTTTCATTGTTTTCAGCTTGTAAAGCCGCTAAATAACCCTGATTGCCTAAATCAGTAAGCAGCAGTAAACCTTGTTCGAGGTCTTGCGCCAAAATTTCGGGAGCATGGAGTTTGGCTTCATGCAATAGGCCAGCGACTTTGACAAAAGGACGGCAATCTTCTTTTTCTGGCGGGGCATCCATGATGATGCGGGTAGTGCCGTCGGCTAAGGTTAAACGAAAATACCGCCGAAAGCTGGCATCTGCCGAGGCGGGGGCTAGGGTAAACGTTTGTTGAGGGAACAGACTGGTTGCCCAGTCATGAACGAGTTGGTCTCGTGACATGCTTGCTATCTCGCTTCGTGTAAAATGCCTCAATTTTAACATTCCCCTGCACCCGCTCTGCTGCGTGGTCGCAGCTTAGTCCTTGCTTGCGGAGACATGGATTGCTAACGCCGCGCTTTTCCCTGAAACCTTTAAGTTTGCTCATGATGTCTTTGTGTTGGAGCAACTTAATTTTGTCCACACCTGCAATGGCGCAATTGGCACAGTCAACGCCTGCAAAACCAACGAATGCGGAAGCTAAACCGCTCGTTTTGCCACCGCTCTTGGTGCCGCAGGTTGTCCCTAATAGTGCGCAACAGGCAGAAAATTTTATTGCCACAGGGGTGCATCCCCTAGAGCCTGCACAATACATTCGTCCACAAAGTAGCCAAGGTATTGCACCTCCGTTGTATGTTGACCGCTATTTGTCGCCAACGCCGGTGGATCAACGTTATAGCTACCCGGCATTTATGTCGGCACGTAGCCTGCACGGGCGCAATGATGAATCGGTCTATGCACGGGGAAATGCTGAGTTGCGCCGTAGCGATAATCGATTTTGGGCAGAGGCGTTGTTGTACCAACCCCTGATTGACGAAGTGTTAGCGCAGGGCAATGTGCGTTATGAACAAGGCCGTGATGTCTTTGAAGGGCCTTTCCTTAAGCTACAAATTGGTGAGCAGGTGGGCTACATGGAAAGCCCGAAGTATCGTATTTCTCGCCTTGCTGCTCCGTTTGGTTGGGGCGCGAATAGTGGTGTTGTGTTAGCCGGTTTGGAGCTGAACTTGCCAACCTCACGGGTTGTTGAAGGAAATGGTTCGGCCAAACGCTTCAACTTTGAAGGCGATAACCAAGTTCGGATTGAAGAAGGGGATTACACCAGTTGTAAGCCAGATGAGCGAGATTGGTATGCCAAAGCTAATGAGCTGTATTTGGACTATGACCGCAGTGTTGGCGAGGGGAAAAAGGCAACCTTGTATTTCAAAGATACGCCGATTTTGTACGCGCCAGAAATGTCCTTTCCATTGAATGGTCAGCGTAAGTCTGGTTTTTTGGCACCGTTGTGGGGGTCGTCAACACGATCAGGTTTTGATTTTGATCTGCCTTACTACTTCAATATCGCGCCAAATTACGATGCGACATTGCACACTCGCCTATTGACGAAACGTGGTTTGCAGTTTGGTTTAGAGAGCCGCTACCTTGATCCCTATGCCAACGGCACGGCACGTATTGAATTATTACCAACAGATACCCTGTATGGGGATCGCCGCTATGCGTATACATGGCAGCATAACCAAATCAGCTTTGGCAATGGTTTTTCCGGGACGGTGAACTGGAATGGCGTATCGGACGATAAATATTGGACAGATTTATCGTCCCGTTTGGTACAAACCTCGCAAACGCATTTAACCCGGCAGGCAGTTTTAAATTATGCGTCAGGGAGTTGGTGGACAGTGAGTTCGCAACTGCTACGTTACCAAACCTTGAACCCTAACCCTAACGTCACCATCACACGCCCTTATTTCTTAGAGCCACAAGTGACGTTTAACGGGCGATTGCCAGATTTATTCCGTACAGACTTTACGCTGTTCAGTCAGTACACCAGCTTTACACATCCGACCTTGGTGCAAGGGCAGCGTTTTGTCGCTTACCCACAAATTGCTTTACCTTTAGTACAGCCCGGCATGTTCTTGACCCCAAAAATTGGGGTACATATGACGCAATATAACTTGTCACAACAAACCTCTGATGTGCCAAGTACGATTACCCGTAATGTGCCGATTTTTAGTATTGATGCAGGTTTGATTTTTGAACGTGATGTGGAGTGGCGCGGTAAAGCCTATACCCAGACGTTAGAGCCGCGCTTGTTTTATGTGCATACACCCTATCAGGATCAGAGCAAAATTCCGGTATTTGATTCTGGTGTTGCTGACTTTAATTTTGCGCAAATTTTTTCTGAGAATCGCTATGTTGGTAATGACCGGGTTAGCGATTCCAAACAATTAACAGCGGCAGTGACTTCGCGTTTTATTGACCCCAATACGGGGGGGGAACGCTTTAAGGGTATGTTGGGGCAGCGGTTTTATTATGCCGAACAACAAGTGGTCTTGCCGGGAGAAAGTCCACG
>CAZOBT010000267.1:0-3230 GCA_964578025.1 uncultured Rhodocyclaceae bacterium
ACCTCAGCCAAAACGAAGGGGCGCGTTGGGATGCTTTCGTGCGCGAACGGGCGTTGCGGGATGAAGGCAGTCTGCTGGCAGATGCCGAAAAACGCGGGATTGAGCAAGGGCTAGAGCAAGGCCACTTGGTGGGGAAAGAAGAAGGTTTGCAGGAGGGGCGTTTGGCGGGGCTAAACGAAGGTTTAGAAAAGGTCATCAAGCTGGCTTGCAAGATGGTTTAACGACTGCACTGACGCGCTTGCTTGATGCAGGTATCCCCGAATCCCAAGCCCGACAACTCCTTGGCCTCCCTGAAATCACCCCGTAGCATGGGTAAAATTTTAGACCAAATCTAAAATTGGCCTGAAAACATTGTTATAAATGGCTTAACGATCACAAGACCAAATAGCTCCCCGGATTTGTCAATCTAGTCGAAGGCTTGTCCGGGGGCTGTGTTAATTGGAGTATGTTTTGAGGGCTTTGGCGACGGCGGGTTGGGTGCTTAGGGTTTTGTCGCCGAAGTATTCAAATTTCTCGCCAGTTTTGATGGCGGCGAATAAGCCCCCTGTTTTGCTGAAGAAAGCAAAAGCGGCGTTTTCCCCACCGGAATGTGGCTCCATGCCGTAACAAATGACAACATCGTCGGCAATGTCAATTGGCCCTTGTACGGTGATGTAGTTGTCGAAGGTTTTGTAGCGGGTTTTGAGTAGAGAACGCAATACGGGGGTGAGCAAGGGTTTGGCGGGTTTTTCGCCAAGGTATTTGCCGCGTAGGGTTTCTAGTTTGCTCCATGCCACAGAATGCGTGGTTATGTCTTCGGCACAGGCGAAGTTAGCAAAAGTGAAGAGAAAAATGGCACAAAGGAAGCGTGTCAGCGTTTGCATAGTCGAACTCCTGAAAAAGTAAAAAGGACAACGAGGGAGCAAGTATGCGACAAGATCGGTCAAGTTTTGTGCTTGACCGACCTTGATCAAGCGTTTACGCCGCTTTTTCGACGTGGGCTTGTTTTTCGTACAAGAACTCTAAGACGGCAGCGCGGTATTTGATGTAGTCGGGATCATGCGCCAAGGTCAGGCGATGGCGGGGATGGGCGAGTTTGACTTCTAAGATTTCGCCAATCGTAGCGGCTGGGCCATTGGTCATCATCACGATGCGATCCGACAACAACACCGCCTCATCCACATCATGTGTCACCATGACGACGGTAGCTTGAGTGGCTTCGCAGATTTTCATCAGCTCATCTTGTAGCTTGGCGCGGGTCAGTGCGTCTAACGCGCCAAATGGCTCATCCATCAGCAAAACTTTTGGCTCCATCGACAAGGCGCGGGCAATCCCCACCCGTTGCTTCATCCCCCCAGAAATTTCATTGGGATATTTGTTTTCGGCATGGGTCAGGCCAACCAAGGCTAAGGCGGCATGAGTACGCTCTTTCAGTTTCGCCTTGCCTTCTTTGGTGCCAAATACGCGCTCAACCGCCAAATACACGTTATCAAAACAGGTGAGCCACGGTAACAGCGAGTGGTTTTGAAAGACCACCGCCCGTTCTGGGCCAGGGCCTGCGATTTCGCGCCCATCACACAACAACACGCCATCGGTAGGCTTGGTTAAACCGGCAATTAGGTTGAGCAAGGTCGATTTACCGCAGCCAGAATGCCCAATCAGGGCAATAAATTCGCCTTTTTTAATACTGAGATTGATCTCACGTAGGGCGACGAATTTACCTTTTTTCGTATCAAAGGTTTGCCCAACGTTCTCAATAGAAACAAACTTTTCCATGATCTTTTCCGCTTTCTTACGAGAGTTGGCTTAGGTATTTTCAAAGGTGAAGCGTTTGGCAATTGTGATGAGGAATTGCTCTAACAGCAGGCCAACAATGCCAATGACGAAGATGGCGATGATGATGTGTTCCACTTTTAAGTTATTCCACTCATCCCACACCCAGAAACCAATCCCGACCCCACCCGTGAGCATTTCTGCAGCAACAATCACCAGCCAAGCCGTGCCAATCGACAAGCGAATCCCGGTCAGCATATAAGGCAAGACAGCGGGGAAAAGAATCTTGGTCACGACTTTCCATTCGGACAAGGCCAAAACGCGAGCCACGTTGAGGTAGTCTTGTGGCACACGTTGTACCCCGACAGCGGTGTTAATAATCATTGGCCAAATCGAACAAATAAAGATCGTCCATGTAGCGGCAGGGTCAGCTTTCTTGAAAACCAACAAACCAATGGGCAACCACGCCAAGGGGGAGACTGGGCGCAGTAAGCTGATGATGGGATTCACCATATCGTTCATAAAGCTGAAACGACCGAGGATGAAGCCTGCGGGAATCCCTACTACGGCAGCAATACCAAAACCAATCGCTACCCGTTGCAAGGAAGAGAGGATATTCCAACCAATCCCTTGGTCATTGGGGCCATTTTGGTAGAAAGGGTCAGAAAACACCACCACCGCTTCATTCCATGTTTGCACAGGCCCTGGCAAACCACCGCCGTTTAAGGTGGCAACATACCAAATTGCCACCATGAGCAGCATCCCAATTACCGGGGGAGCAAATTTTTTGACTGCTAGCATTTTCTTTCCCTTTCGCAACCGTTTTTAACGGCAATTAAGCATGAACCTTGAAACCATCGGCATATTTTTTCGGGTCTTTACCGTCCCAAACCACGCCGTCAATCATCTTGCTGGTGCGCATCTCGCTCTTGGGCAAGGCCACGCCAGCGGCAGCGGCGGCTTGTTTGTAGATGTCGATACGGTTAACTTTCTTCGCTTCTGCCAAGTAGTCAGGATGTGACTTGAGCAAGCCCCAACGTTTATGTTGGGTCATAAACCACATGCCATCCGTCAAGTAGGGGAAGTTCACCGCGCCATCGTTAAAGAACTTCATATGGTTCTTGTCGTCCCAGCTCTTACCAAGGCCATTGCTATAGCGGCCTAACATCCGCGCCACGATGACATCAGTATCGGTATTGACGTAGGCTTTTTGCGCAATGGTTTCAGCGGTCTTTTGTTTGTTGCCCAACGAGGCATCAATCCATTTCCCAGCATCCAAAATCGCAGAGACCATCGCCCGGGCGGTATTTGGATATTTCTGTACAAATTCTGCGGTTGTACCTAAGACTTTTTCTGGGTGATCTGTCCAAATATCTTGGGTGGTGACGGCGGTAAAGCCGATGTTGTCGATAATGGCGCGGTTGTTCCACGGTTCGCCCACACAGTAGCCATCCATATTGCCAATGCGCATATTGGCC
>CAZOBT010000268.1:0-3215 GCA_964578025.1 uncultured Rhodocyclaceae bacterium
TTGATCCGGGCATTACGCTCGCCTTCGATCCAGTTTTCTATCCACATAAAGATTTCGGTATATACCGTCTGTGGGCAGGCATAACCACAGAAAATCCGTCCCGCAATCGCTGTGACTAAGAACAGGCCATAGGCCGAAATCACCAACAGAATTGCCAAGTAGATAACGTCTTGCGGCCATAACACCAGGCCAAACAAATAAAACTTACGTTCAACCAAATGAAATAAAACGGCTTGGCGGTCATTCCATTGCAGCCACGGCACGCCATAGAACACGAGTTGCGTGGCAATCACTGCCCAAATGCGCCAATTGTCAAAAAAGCCACGAATACCCCGTGCATAAATCTTAGTGCGCTTTTGATACAGCGACACCTCGACTTCTTTTACCGGGGGAGGAGTTTGTGTGTTCATAGGATGCTCTCTCTTAAAATGAAACGCTTAAAACAAAAATACAAAACTAAAACCTGTCGCATTAGGCCACAAAATCAGCGCAGACAAAGCGTATGTGCTTGCTGATTCGCGCTTAAAAACTGCTGCCGCTCGGCAGTGAGTGGTACTTCGTGCTCATGGCAGCGGGCAATAAATTCATCCCGACTAAGGCAATGGCAAGCCGGGTTATTACGCCGTTCTTCACCAATACAACTGACCCAGCGGCTATTGGGTGTTTTACCGGGAAACAGTAAATATTCGTCGGGCAAACTCATTAGGCGTTGGTTAATGCTGCTAAATAATAAACCGGGATTGCTTTCTGGCTCATTCGTCGCACCCCATGCCCCAATCAGCAAACTTTCACCAGTAAACACGCGATCTTCACAACAATAACTCAAACAATACGCACTATGCCCCGGTGTCGGCAGATAACGAATCGCTAAATCACCAATCTGTATCTCCCCGCCACGGATTTTCCCCATGTCCTTATCACCGGCAAATACCTGCGCCCCCGTCATTTGCTGCAAGGCCGCCGCCCCGCTCAGAAAATCAGCATGGACATGTGTTTCTAATACTTGAACGAGGTGCAAACCCAGCTCTTCCATCACACTGAGATACAAGGGCACATAATCCAACATCGGATCAATCAACACCGCTGCCTGTGCAACATCGCTCCCCAGCAAATAGCTACAGGCTAAGGTTTGAGTATCATGAAAACGGCGAAAGTGGCGCATAACTCAGGTTCAACAAAAATTAACTGCTGCTTCTAAATCAAAAGCCGTGCCAACTTAAATAAAGCACGGCCTTTTTCTTTTTTATTACTTTAAAAACAAAAAGTTGGCCTTTTTATCGCTGGCTTTATGAGCACGATTTTGCCAAGAAACCCTGTGCGGCAGCATGACTTCTGTCAAATTTGACCAAGTGTTATGCCATCATTGGCCAAATTTGGCAAAAAAGTAGAGGGGAAAAACATGGCGCGGTTTTTAGCGGAATTACGCTCGTTTATTAGTGGCTTACCCGAACCACGTATTGTCATGGATCAGGATTACCGTATCGTCATTGCCAATCCTGCATACATCCGTGAATTTAGTGCGGGGCAACCGATTATGGGGCGCACCTGTTATGAGGTGTCGCATCACTTTAATTTACCGTGCGACCAAGCCGGGGAATCTTGCCCGCTGAAGCAGGTAAAAGAATCTAAGCAAGCGCAGCGCGTGTTGCATTTGCACCATACGCCACGCGGGGAAGAGCATGTTGACGTGGAAATCGTGCCAATTCTCGACGAAAACGGGGGCATGGCCTACTTTGTGGAAACGCTGCATGTAGTACAGCAAGCCAGCGGACATCCCGCCGCCCAAGGCTTAGTCGGACGTTCACCGCGTTTTACGCGCATGTTAGAACAGGTGCTACGGGTGGCGCGGGCGGATACGGCGGTGTTACTGCTGGGTGAAACAGGGACAGGTAAGGAGTTAGTCGCCCAAGCTCTGCATCAAGCCAGCGAACGGCGCGATGGCCCGTTTGTTACCGTGGATTGTGCGGGCTTGACCGAAAACCTGTTTGAAAGCGAATTATTTGGTTATGAAAAAGGGGCATTCACCGGGGCTAACCACCGCAAACTGGGCTTGGTCGAACTTGCCAGCGGTGGCACGCTATTTTTGGATGAAATTGGCGAATTGCCGCTAACCCTACAGGTCAAATTATTACGTCTTTTAGAAACGGGAACGTATCGCCGCGTGGGGGGCTTGGACACCTTACGGGCAGATTTTCGTTTAGTCACGGCAACACATCGTCATTTAGCCAAGATGGTCGCCGCCGAGGCATTTCGTCAAGATTTGTACTTTCGGATCAATACCTTCCCCATCCATACCCCGGCCTTACACGAACGGCGTGAAGATATTCCGCTGCTCGCCACCTCGCTGCTGGAGCGTTTTACCCAACGTAATAAAGGGCGATACTTTAGCGCGGAAGCCTTAAGTTGGCTGCAAAAGCGGCACTTTAGCGGCAATATCCGCGAATTACGCAACTTAATTGAACGTAGCACCCTACTTTGCGACAACGAAGAAATTGGCGTTAACGTACTGGAAGAAGCTATCCAGCTTGATACCTATGCCACGATGCCACCGGGCAATCCCTCGACCGCCAGCCCTACCAGTTTTACCCCCGAATTAGCCGCCCTCAGTACCGCAAGCAGTGCGCCCAGCCGCAACGAGGGCTTTCGCACCACAGAAGTCCTACCACTGGCGACCTTAGAAAAACGTTACCTTGATTGGCTCATCACCACCCAAATCCGCCCGCTGGCGGAATTAGCTCCGGCACTTGGTATTAGTCTGCGTACCTTGTATCGGAAGCTGGAGGCGGGGAATTCGGAATAAGCCACCCATAGTTGGTCTATGGGAGAAGAAGCAATATCCTACATGCAAAAATAGACCATTTTTAATTTGGTCTTGTTTTTTCGATGCAAAAGGCTCAGGCAGCAAATACCTCGCCCTGCACTAAGATAGGGGCGTTGTAGCCGGGATGCTCATTCATGCTGACCTTATGAAAGGGTATTTGGCTGATGTCTAAGCCATGTGCGAGTTGGCTTAAAGAGACCAGCTCGTAACCCTGCTGTTTCCAGCCCGCCAACAAAATCTCTAACTGGGGCAAGCGTTTCATCCCCTCTAAATCCGCATGGAGCGTAAACACATGCCCAAAACCATGCGCTGGTATCTCTTGGCTTTGATTCAGTAAATACCCCGCGACGCGCTCCTCATCCAAGTGTTGTGTAAACATCAACTCATCTAAGGT
>CAZOBT010000269.1:0-3162 GCA_964578025.1 uncultured Rhodocyclaceae bacterium
TAAGACGCTGTTTGGTATTTACTGGCTTTTTATAGGCCGAGACCAAAATGTTCATCCCATAGCCTGGCGGATCAAGGGGCAATTGATATTCTAAATCTGGCATACCATCAATCTTGGATTTGGAAGCCAATAAATTGCCATCTTCATCCAGCAGTTTGACTTGGTATTTTTCAGCAAACCACCACGGCACATTGTCATGTAGGAGGTTTTCTAAGGAATAAACCCCAATGAGGCTGCCGATTAGACCTTGTTGGTTACTAATAGGGATAATCAATAAAAAACGTGTCGTACCACCATGTATCAGTACAAACGGGGAGCTGTATACCGGGCGACCTATTTTGTGCGCAAAAATTAAGCTGCTTGTTAAATTCGCATGGGCAAGCAGTTGCCCAACATAACTACGCTCTTGGTGATTGGGAAAGGTGTGTTGCAACTGTTGCTTGGCATCGAGCCACAGGACTTGTTCTAATCCGGCATTATTTTTGACCAAATGGCTTGCCCGCACCTGAAACAGAGCCGCAGGGTTTGGATTCGCCTGAGTCAGCCGCCGATCCTGATCCACTAAATCATGTGCAAGTTGTTGTAGTTGCTCTTCATGATTAAGTAGCTGGAAATGTAAGTTTTGCTCTAGCCATAAAACATCGCCAACCAGCGTACTGTGTTGTTCTTCAACCTCATTACGATGCAGAATCCATAACAAGGAAAGCACCGATAAAATCAATAACAACACACCTAATTTGGGCAAAACAAGATACCAGCCCAAGCGCGAGGCAGAATGTCGTAGACGTACATGAGGCAAATTCATGGTTTGGGCTCAAACAAAAAAACAGACACAAAAAAATAAAAATAAATTCAAACAAAATTTCGGTAAAACACGACTTTCCACCTACTGTTTATTTGTACATAATTACGGCTCTTGCACACTTTCTGGCACATGCCGTTACACAGGGTAATTGCCAGCACGGCGTGCTCTCTGGATAATGCGCACTTTAACCAACCGTAACGGATTAACTCCATGAACAAAACAGAACTGATTGAAGCACTGGCTGCTAAATGTGATCTCTCCAAAGCCGCTGCTGGTCGTGCCGTTGAAGGTTTGACGGAAATTATCACTGAAGCCTTAGTCAAGGGCGATACTGTTAGCCTGATCGGCTTTGGTTCTTTCGGTGTGGCTGAACGTGGCGCACGCACTGGGCGCAACCCTAAGACTGGCGAGACCTTAACTTTAGCTCCTTCCAAAACTGCAAAATTTACAGCAGGTGCTAAATTAAAGTCTGCCGTTAACGGCAAATAAGCTGCTCCCGGTAGATTACCGGACAGAGTAACACCCAGCAACGCCCGGCATGTTTTGCTTCCGGGCGTTTTTTATTGGCTTAAATCCATGAAACGCTACTTCGTTATTATTCCTGCCGCTGGCACAGGTTCGCGCTTTGGGGCAGAAAAACCCAAGCAATATTTACCGCTTCTACATTACCCCTTGTTGTGGCATAGCCTTAGTGCGTTTGTTGCTTCGCCCCGAATTAGCCGCATTTGGGTCGTCGTTTCACCCGAAGATCAAGAATGGCAAAAAACAGCATGGCACATGTTAGGCGCAAAAGTCGAAATGGTGGCATGTGGCGGCGCAAGCCGGGCTGAAAGTGTACGCAATGGCCTGATCGCGGCGCAAACCGCCATTGCTGATGATGATTGGGTCTTAGTGCATGATGCAGCACGGCCTTGTTTAGCCTCAGCGACCCTAGAGCAATTTTTAGACCGCCTCGCGGATGACCCTATTGGTGGTTTGTTGGCTGTCCCTGTCGCAGATACGCTAAAACGGGAAAATACGGCGGGGCGCGTGGCAGAAACCTATCCGCGTGCCGGTTTATGGCAAGCGCAAACACCACAGATGTTTCCCTATCGCTTACTCAGTGATGCTCTCGCCAACAGTGCAAGTGATCCCGCCATCACCGATGAAGCCAGTGCCATTGAAGCTCTTGGGCTACAGCCGCGCTTAGTCACTGGGGAAAACACCAATTTTAAAGTCACCTATCCCAGTGATTTGCCTTTAGCCGAACTGATTTTACGCAGCCGCATTGAACAGGAATATTCGTAATGACAAACCCCGCTCCAGTGTTACCACGTCTCCCGACCCTACGGGTTGGGCAAGGGTATGACGTACATCAATTAGTTACTGGTCGCCCATTGATTCTTGGGGGTGTAACGATCCCTGCCGAAAAAGGCTTATTAGGACATTCAGATGCAGATGCTTTATTGCATGCCATTACCGATGCTTTGCTGGGCGCGGCAGGTTTAGGTGATATTGGTCGCCATTTTCCTGACACCGATCCACGCTATTGGGGCGCAGATAGTCGGGTGTTATTGCGTGACACGCTAAAACTCATCCAAGCCGCCGGTTGGCAAGTGGTTAATGTCGATAGCACGATTATTGTGCAAAGCCCCAAAATGGCTCCACATATTCCAGCGATGGTGGCAAACATTGCAGCAGACTTGGACTTGCCCCCACAAGCGGTCAACGTTAAAGCCAAAACCAATGAAAAATTGGGCTACTTAGGTCGAGGCGAGGCAATTGAAGCCCAAGCGATCGTGTTGCTAAGTGTGTAACTTGAAGCCGCGAAAGCCAGCGAAAATCTTAGACCAAATAAAAAAATGCCAGATATAGAATATCTGGCATAGTAAATTTAGCTTTAGACCAAACGCTATCGCTATGGTTTTCCTGCGATTAGGCCAAGTTAGACGTGTCTTGCTCAATCCCAGCCAAATACCAGTTGCCTTGAACAAATTGGAAGTTCCAAATTTCGACAAAGGTTTCCGCGCCTTGGGGCAGGTTGGCAACCCCAGTAAAGCGCACGCTGGCAAAAGGAGGTTGCTCATTGGGTAGCCAATCAACCACGACTGCATTTTGCTGACGTACTTCAATGCTATCTGCGCTTGGTGCATTAGGGATTTGTGGAGCTAAAGCCGCCACCATTTCTGGGGTAGCAAATTCACCTAACACGTTGCGCTGAGCTTGGCGATGTGCGGCTTGCAAACGGTCAAAGACATCCCGCGCCCGATCTAAAAAGTCGGCATGATTTAAAGCACGGCCTGTTTGGTTTGCCATCATCGCGCCACCTGTGCCAAATCCGGTGCGTTGCAAGGTGTTATTGCCCGCGTTACCAGTAC
>CAZOBT010000270.1:0-3148 GCA_964578025.1 uncultured Rhodocyclaceae bacterium
GATGTTTATGGACTTCCAAAAGCAAGTTTCAATCCAGTTATAACAAATTACTTACAACGTAATTTAGAACACCCTGAACAATTAGAGAAACTCAGCAAAATTCACCTAGCGGCTACGCATTTGTTGCGCGTCATTGATGACATCCTTGATATTTCCAAAATCGAAGCAGGCAAAATTAAATTTGAGGAAGTGGAATTTACCCTTGAGGAAATTATTGATAAAGCGGTGGTACTGATTACCCCAAAAATAAAAGAAAAAGGGCTAACACTCACGGTAACAGCCCCCCCTGCCTTAGATGGTTGTTTATGTGGTGATGCCACACGTTTAACCCAAGCCTTACTTAACTATCTCAGTAATGCGGTGAAATTTACGGAGCAAGGCAGTATTCGCTTAGCAATTAGCTTGTTCAACCTTACCCCTCACCAAGCCAGCTATCGATTTACCGTGCAAGATACGGGAATTGGCATTCCACCAGAGGTCTTGCCGCAATTATTTAATGCGTTTACGCAAGCAGATCGTAGTACCACTCGCCGCTATGGTGGTACGGGTTTAGGCTTAGCCATTACCCGACAATTTGCGCGCATGATGGGAGGCGATGCTGGGGTGGAGAGCCAATTAGGCCAAGGCAGTCTATTTTGGTTTACTACTGCCTTTAAACGTATCCAGCACCCTCATAGCCAAGCGACACTGATTTCCCCGCCTCTCAACACGATTGAATCCGCTCTACGCCATGAATTCGCTGGCGCACAAATCTTGGTGTGTGAAGATAACCCAATCAATCAAGAGGTCGCGCTTTGCTTGCTTGAAGAGGTTGGGATGCAGGTCAGTGTGGCAAATAACGGCGCAGAAGCACTGGCTCTGCTACAACATCAGGGGTTTGATTTGATTTTGATGGATATGCAAATGCCAGTGATGGATGGCTTAGAGGCAAGCCGCCAAATTCGCGCCCTCACTCACCCTACACATTTGCCAATTATCGCGATGACTGCCAATGCTTTCAGCGAGGACATGACTGCTTGCCAACAAGCAGGGATGGATGACTTTATTGCCAAACCAGTTGAGCCAGAGCTGTTGTTTAGCAAATTATATGAATGGCTAAAACGGGCAAAGAACCATTCACATCTGTCGTGACATTGTGTGCTGAACCCCAGCTTGGTTTTATACATCTTTTAACAATTACCGCGCCTTGTGATTTTGGGTGCGGAATTGTTACTTTTGCGCTGTTGATAAGCACATATTGATCGGCAACTGCCCCAGCCGTTCGCGAGCTTGGGAGAGTGAGCTTTTTGCCAGTCCAAGATACCAAGCCTGTGCAGCGGTGCTTCAGCAACCGTCAGAACATCATTCAAATCTTCAAGCCGCGACATAAAAAAATCCAGCGTCTGTTAACACAAACTCTGGATTTTTCGCCAACTCACTCAACCGCGCAATTTCTGCTTAAAAGAACGGGATTGCCCAATTTGGGAGCTTTTTTGTAGTGCAATACCCAAAATTCTGAATATTGCTTTAAGCGAGGATTACAGTGTGGCGCGTTGTGTAATCAAGGCTTGGAAGTAACCGCGTAATTCATGCCCAGGCAAAGGTTTGCCATACACGGTAACATCCGCAGGCAAGCCACCACGTTCAGCGCGTTGTTCCACATTCAAGCTGCTAATAACGATGACGCGCAATTGGGAAAATTCTGGGCGACCGCGTAAGGCGCGAATGTATTGGAAGCCATCGACACCGGGCAGTAGCAAATCACAAATCAACACGTCAGGACGGTTGTGCGCGATTTCTAACATGCACTCATAGCCGTTTTCCATAAACACGGGTTCAATCGGCATACCCCAGTTGGCAAACTGCTGTTTGTATTGTGCAATCATGGCGGGATCAGCTTCGGCAATCACCACACGCAAGCTTGGACCATTCATGCTGCTCGCTGCCATGCCACCACGCTCTTGTAAGCAAGCTTCAACGGAACGCAAGCTTACGCGACGATGACCGCCAGCCGTTTTCCATGCCCGTAAACGCCCGCCTTCAACCATGTTTTGTACGGTGCCTAAAGAAACGCCAAGACGTTTCGCGGCTTCGCGGGTGCTGAGGTATTCGTCTTCTACATTCATATTCGAATTCGTGCTCATGGGTATTCCGGGAAATTGTTAAATTTGGCGAATCATAACGCAAAAAAATCGCGTGTGACACAGTGTAACGAGAAAAAATGGCAAAAAGAACAAAAAAAACACCGCTTGTGCAGCGGCATTTTTTTGTTGACGCAAAAACTACAGGTCTTGTGCGTTTTCTGCCAAGTAGGCGGCAACACCATCGGTGGAAGGCTTCATGCCTTTTTTACCCTTAGACCAACCCGCTGGGCAAACTTCGCCATGCTCTTCGGTAAATTGCAGTGCGTCAACCATACGCAACATTTCATCGACGTTACGCCCTAAAGGCAGGTCGTTCACGACTTGGTGACGGACTACGCCATTTTTGTCGATCAAGAATGAGCCACGGAAAGCCACGCCAGCGGGTTCAAATTCGACATCGTAAGCACGGCAGATTTCGTGTTTTACGTCAGCCACTAAGGGATATTGCACCTGCCCAATCCCGCCTTTTTCAACGGGGGTGTTTTTCCATGCAAGGTGGGTGAACTGGCTGTCGATAGACACACCAATGACTTCTACACCACGTTGTTTGAATTCATCCAAACGATGATCGAAGGCGATCAATTCGGAGGGGCAAACGAAGGTGAAATCCAATGGATAGAAGAACATCACGACATATTTGCCTTTGTAGCTAGAGAGGGTCAAAGGCTTGATTTCGTTATCGCCATACACGGCGGTTGCGGTGAAATCGGGGGCTTGCTTACCAACTAAAACAGCCATTGTGTGCTCCTTAAAAAATAGTATTGGGGAAGAAAAATCTGACCAACTAGGCCGATCAGTCATTGTTATTCCAAAAGCAATGCCTAGTCAGCCGGAAAATCTAACCGAGGCATTTTGCCCTGTCAAATCGTAACCAGCCTTAAAAATTGCTTACATTTATCACATTTAATAGTTAGGCAATTGCTTACGATTTCCTATGTCTTTGTTTAAGATGCAAATTAAAGTAGCAAAATCCTAGTTTACTTGTCGCACATTTATATTTTAAAGATCAATCACCATGAAAACTC
>CAZOBT010000271.1:0-3140 GCA_964578025.1 uncultured Rhodocyclaceae bacterium
GCTTAGGCTAACAATAAGGCGGCAGTAACATTGCGCCCCTCGTTAGCAAGGATGTTGTAAGTACGGCAGGCCGCGCCCACATCCATCACTTCTAAGCCAATCCCAGCGTTGGCAATTGGGCGCAGTAAGACACCTTGTGGAAAGCGCAAGCGTGATCCCGTCCCCAGCAGCAAAATTTCTGTGCCTAATTCTGCGAGGCGTTGAAAATCGGCTTCACACAAATTGGCAAAATCTGCCGTCGTCCATTCGGGTAACAAGTGTTGTGGCTGCACCAACAAATTACTGTGATAACGCACCTTATTGACTTCAATAAAGCTTTCACCATACGAGGTGAACAAATTCAGGGTTTTGTCGTCATTAACATGAAGTTTCATAGGGAAAAGGTGGAAATCATCGAAATTGGAGAAAATTGGAGAAATTGTGTGTGGGAAAACAGCTTGTCAACGCGTGTGAAATTGCCGAGTACCATACGATAAAGTACGATTATAGCTTTTTCGTGCAGAACTCCGCGCCCAGCCGGATATTCTGCGGCCTGATCTGGAAATTATCCGCATGAAACCTGTATTGAAATCCGCCAAGTTGGCTAATGTCTGTTACGACATTCGTGGCCCAGTGCTGCAAAAAGCCAAACAAATGGAGGACGAAGGTCACAAGATTATTAAGCTCAACATTGGCAACCTTGCCGCGTTTGGCTTTGATGCACCTGAAGAAATTCAGCAAGACATGATTCGTAATTTGCCCAATGCGGCGGGTTACTCTGACTCCAAAGGTATCTTCTCGGCGCGTAAGGCGATCATGCATTACTGCCAACAAAAACGGATTAAAGGCGTTGGCTTAGAAGATATTTATGTGGGCAATGGCGTGTCTGAATTGATCGTCATGGCGATGAATGCCTTGCTCAATACGGGCGATGAGGTACTTGTTCCTGCCCCGGATTACCCCTTATGGACGGCGGCGGTGAGCTTATCCAGTGGTACGCCAATTCATTACCTTTGTGATGAAAATAATGGCTGGTATCCCGATATTGCCGACATTCGCAGCAAAATCACTCCCAATACTCGGGCAATTGTCATCATTAACCCCAACAACCCAACAGGGGCTTTGTATCCCGATGAGTTGCTGCTCGAAATTGTTAAATTAGCCCGTGAACACAGCCTCATCATTTACGCCGACGAAGTGTATGACAAAGTGTTGTACGACGGCGTAAGCCACACCGCGATTGCCTCTTTGTCGGAAGACGTATTAACCGTTAGCTTTAATGGCTTATCAAAAAACTACCGTTCCTGTGGCTATCGGGCAGGGTGGATGATTGTTTCTGGAGATAAACGCCGGGCTCAAGATTACATTGAAGGCTTAAATATGTTGGCCTCCATGCGTTTGTGCGCCAATGTTCCCGGACAATTTGCGATTCAAACCGCCTTGGGCGGCTATCAAAGTATTGATGACTTAGTTGCCGAAGGTGGGCGGATGCGGCGGCAGCGCGATTTGGCACATGAATTAATCACGGCGATTCCCGGTGTCACTTGCGTCAAGCCCAAAGCGACGTTGTATATGTTCCCGCGTCTTGATCCCAAGATGTACCCGATTGTTGACGATCAACAGTTTGTGGCTGAGCTGCTGCAAGAAGAAAAGGTGTTATTGGTGCAAGGAACAGGCTTTAACTGGCCCAGCCCCGACCATTTCCGCCTTGTCTTCTTGCCCCATGAGGATATGTTGCGTGATGCGATCAACCGCATTGCCCGCTTCCTTGACGGCTATCGCAAACGGCATGGCACAGCGTAAACCAAACTGCAGCCATACCTAAAATAACGACTTTTCCTAGCGTGGAGGCAAAAGCTCCACGCCGTTTTCTTACTCACTACCCTTACGAGTCAAAACCAGCTATGAAACCTATGAATGTTGGCCTCCTTGGCATTGGTACCGTCGGTGGCGGCACCTTTACTGTTCTCTCCCGTAACGCCGAAGAAATTACCCGCCGTGCCGGTCGCCCCATTTCCATTACGGTAGTGGCAGATAAAAACCTTGAATTAGCGCGTCAAGTTACCGCTGGTGCGTGTGCTGTTACCGATGACGCATTTGCTGTGGTCAATGATCCCAATGTCGACATCGTTATCGAATTGATTGGTGGTTATGGCGTTGCCAAAGAACTCGTCATGCAAGCAATTGCCAACGGCAAACACGTTGTGACGGCAAACAAAGCCTTATTGGCAGTGCATGGCAATGAAATCTTTGCCGCTGCCCAACAAAAAGGGGTCATCGTTGCCTTTGAAGCTGCTGTCGCCGGTGGTATCCCCATCATCAAAGCCTTACGCGAAGGTTTATCAGCCAACCGCATCGAATGGGCAGCCGGGATCATTAACGGCACAACTAACTTCATTTTGTCGGAAATGCGTGACAAAGGTTTGGCCTTTGCTGACGTGTTAAAAGAAGCACAACGCTTAGGTTATGCCGAAGCGGATCCGACCTTTGATATTGAAGGCGTTGATGCCGCGCATAAAGCAACCTTGATTTCGGCGATTGCCTTTGGTATCCCCGTGCAGTTCGACAAAGCCTATGTTGAAGGCATTACCAAGCTGCAAGCCTCCGACATCAAATACGCCGAACAACTTGGCTACCGCATCAAACTCTTAGGTATTGCCAAACGCCGCGAACAAGGTGTGGAACTGCGCGTGCACCCCACTTTAGTACCTGCCAAGCGTTTGTTAGCCAACGTTGAAGGGGCGATGAATGCGGTGTTGGTCAAGGCCGATGCCGTTGGCGCAACCCTGTACTACGGTAAAGGTGCGGGGGCTGAACCCACCGCGTCCGCCGTGATTGCGGATTTAGTCGATGTGACGCGCGTCGCCACCGCCGATGCACAACAACGTGTGCCACATTTGGCCTTCCAACCTGACCAATTACACGATCTGCCCATCCTGCCAATCAGCGAAATCGAAACCGCTTACTACTTGCGTTTGCGTGTTGAAGACAAGCCTGGCGTTTTAGCCGACATTACGCGCATCCTTGCCGATCAAAGTATCTCGATTGATGCGATGTTGCAGCGTGAACCTGAAGAAGGCGAAGCTCAGACCGACATCATCATTCTGACCCATGTATGTAAAGAAGCCTGTGCTGATGCGGCAATCGCCAAGATTGAAGCT
>CAZOBT010000272.1:0-3129 GCA_964578025.1 uncultured Rhodocyclaceae bacterium
GTGCCCTTAGCCGTACCAGCGACTCCCGGCAAATTAGATGCGCAAAATGCAGCCTATGTATTGCGTTTGTTGGACATTGCCTGCGACGGCTGTCAACGTGGGGATTTTGCCGCAATGGTAACTGCCCCCGTGCATAAAGGGGTGATTAACCAGGCGGGTATTCCTTTTACGGGGCATACCGAATATTTAGCTGAGAAAACGCATACGCCCTTAGTCGTCATGATGTTGGCAGGAGACACGCCACAAGGCGCGTTACGTGTGGCCTTGGCAACGACGCATCTCCCCTTAAAAGATGTAGCGCAAACCATCACGGCAGAATTGCTTGCAGCGATTCTGCAAATTTTGCATGGTGACATGCAGCAAAAATTTGGCATTACTAAACCCCGGATTCTCGTTGCAGGCTTAAACCCCCATGCAGGGGAAGATGGCTATTTGGGGCGTGAAGAAATTGACGTGATCATTCCGGTACTTGAGCAATTGCGTGCGACAGGGATGGAACTGATCGGCCCTTTACCTGCAGACACGATGTTTACACCTCCTGTGTTGGCACAAGGCGATGCGGTGTTAGCGATGTACCACGATCAAGGCTTAACAGCCTTGAAATACGCCACATTTGGACAGGGAATTAATGTGACGCTTGGCTTACCTATTGTGCGCACGTCGGTGGATCATGGCACGGCGTTGAGCTTGGCAGGAACAGGGAAAGCCGATACGGGAAGTTTGTTAGAGGCAGTACGCCAAGCAATTTTTATGGTGGAGCGGCAACAATGAAAGGCCATATTGCACGTAAACGCTTTGGGCAAAATTTTCTGGTCGCACCGGGCATTATTGATGGCATCGTTCGTGCCATTTCCCCTCAAGCCAACGATTGTATGGTGGAAATTGGCCCCGGCTTGGGCGCGTTAACCGAGCCTTTGCTGTCTCGCTTGCAACATTTGCATGTAGTGGAAATTGATCGTGATTTGATTGCGCGTTTGCATAAACAATACTCGCGTGAGCGGATGACAATTCATGAAGGTGACGCGCTGGAATTTGATTTTTCCCGGGTTGGCAGCAAAGATTTACGCATTGTGGGTAACTTGCCCTACAACATTTCCACCCCCCTACTTTTTCACCTAGCAAGCTATGCTGAACAGGTGAAAGATATGCACTTCATGTTACAAAAAGAGGTGGTAGAACGTTTGGTTGCTGTGCCGGGGGAAAGTGCTTTCAGCCGCATTTCGGTGATGCTGCAATACCGTTTCCATATGGAATGGTTGTTGGATGTGCCACCAGACTCCTTTGACCCTCCCCCCAAGGTAGATTCAGCCGTGGTGCGACTCATCCCCAAAACCTCTACCGAATGCACAACCAACATCGAACGCTTATCGCAGGTTGTTGCAACCGCCTTTGCCCAGCGGCGGAAGATGTTACGCAATAACTTAAAAAGCTTGTTTACCCCAGAACAGCTACAACAGTTGGGCATTGACCCTCAACAACGCCCAGAAGATTTATCGGTAGCGGATTATGTACGTTTAGCAGAGGTGACTGTGCCACCTCAGTAAGATTACTTTAATGACATTAAAATAAAAGATTTACTTGTATTGTGCGAGTCTAAGGCCAGTTAGAACCGATCTAACTGGCCTTAGTACTTTGGTTCAATAGGCATTTATTCCGTAACTCAACTACACTCTTCACAAGTCTAATATGCCAAGGATGCTATCATGGCCAAAAATACCATTATTGCCAAAATTAACAACGTTGAAGGTGAAGTCTATATTCGTGATCGCAATGGCAACGTGCGCAAGGCCGTTGAAGGTGCGGTAATCCATGAAGGTGAGACAGTTATCACCTTACAGGGGGGGCATGCTGATGTTGCCTTCAATGACGGTCGTAACATGGCTGTTGGGGCAAATGATGTAGTGCACATTGATAGCGAAGTTGCAGGTGTAACCAAGCCCAATGCAGTAACCAGTGCCCTCATGATGGATGCTGGCGGTGTTGATAAGGTGGCGCAATTTGTTAAAAAGAACAATAAAGAATTGCAAATTGACGATCCTGCTGCTGGCCCGCTTGGCCCTGTAGAAGATGGGGGGCATACCTTTATTCGTTTGGCTCGGATTGTCGAAACAGTTGACCCATTAAGTTATCGTTTTAATACTGCATTTTTACGACCCGACGAATTGTTGCCCACGAGTATTGCTCAAGTATTTGTCTCGCGTGGGGAAACATCGGAAGCAACAAACGTAAGCGCGGCAAGTGTAAGCGCGGCAAGTGTAAGCGCAGCAAGTGCAGAAGAAGGCAATGCCTTACGTTTTGTGGTTAACCTGAACAATGCCCGTGGTGGGAGTTTGAATGTTGGTTTGACGGGGATTTCGGCAACAATAGGCACAGACACCACAACGCCTGTCCAATACAGTACCGATGGCGGCACAACATGGCAGACATTAGTACTAAACAACAATAATGGACTTGTCACTGTCCCTGCTGGGGTAAGCAGCTTTGTAGTACGTGTACCCACTGTTGATGATCAAATTAGCGAAATCAATGAAACCTTGCGCTTGGTTGTGGGGACAGTGGATCATCAGGTCTCAGGGATTGGGACGATTATTGATAATGACACCCCCAGAATTTCTGGCGTGACTAACCCGACAGTAGAAGAGGGTGGGAATTTAGATTTTGTCGTGAATTTGAGCAATAACCAAGGTGGGGTGGTGAATCTGACCTTGGGAAATGGCACGGGGACAATTGGTACGGATACCACGACTCCCATTCAATACAGTACGGATGGCGGTAACACTTGGCAGACGCTGACGCTGACGTGGAATAGCGGCAGTGTGACGATTCCGGCGGGGATCACGAGCTTTATTGTGCGTACGCCGACGGTGAATGATGCCTTGGTGGAGGGGACGGAAACGATCACGTTGAGTGCAACAACGAGCACGACGACCACGCCAGTACAAGGAACGGGGACGATTCTAGACAATGATGCAGAGAATCAAACAACCCGGGTATTAGAAGTTGGGAGTGCGCATACTGTTGAAGGCGGGAATCTGGACTTTACGATTCGACTGTCTGACAGCCGAGGTGGTGTCGTGACGCTGACACCGACCAGTGGCAGTGCGACAGTGGGAACGGATACAAATACGC
>CAZOBT010000273.1:0-3120 GCA_964578025.1 uncultured Rhodocyclaceae bacterium
CCACAACTCGCACCCGTAATTCGGCTAAACCAGTTACCGTACCTAAGAGCGTATCTCCAACTGCAACTGCACCAACTCCAGCGGGTGTTCCGGTGTAGATAATGTCGCCGGGAGCAAGGCAGACTAATTGCGACAGGGCATGGATGATGTGCGCCACATCCCACGCCATGCAGTTCAAATTCCCCGCCTGTTTCAGTTCGCCGTTTTTATATAAACGAATATCCCCTGCGGGCAAATGCCCACAATGGCTTACCGGGGTCAGCGGGGCGCAGACGGCGGATTGGTCAAAGCCTTTGCTCATGTCCCACGGATGGCCTTTAGCCTTGGCTTTGGCCTGCATATCGCGCCGCGTTAAATCCAAACCCACCCCATAGGCAAACACTTTATCTAAGGCTTGAGCAACCGGAATGTTGCTACCGCCTGCCTGCAAGGCCACCACCATTTCAATTTCATGATGTAAATCAGCGGTTTGTGGTGGATAGTGAATCGTTAATTCACCTTCTCCACTAACCAGTGCGTCCGTAGGTTTGTAAAAGAAAAAGGGCGGTTCTGCGCCGCTGGCTTGATCCAATGCCCCCATTTCTTTCGCATGGTCGGCGTAATTGCGCCCGACACAGAATATCCGGCGTACTGGAAAAACAGCGGTTGTGCCTAAAACGGGGATTGTCGTTGGTTGGGGTATTGAGAAAACGGTTTCCATCATCATCACCATCACGAGAAAAACTTTCTGTAGTCGGTTAAATAAGCTAAACAGGGTGGATTAAGTCAGTATTTTCAATTTATCAAAAGAGTATCAAATCGACATATTTGCTACAACTTGTAAAAGTGGATGCGCATTATGGGGTTTTGTATGACTATTTACGTAAAAGGAAAGAGCCAAACAGAACGATAGAGAATAGAGCCTAGTTAGTATGAAACTCCGTAATAAATTGCATCTACACACCACCACACATTTACGCCCCTTGATGGTTTGGGGCTTGGTGTTGGTGAATTTATTTGTTTATCTGCTCATTGCCTATTCTTTAGTCAATACTCGGCAACAGCATGAACAGCGTGCCATGGTACAAACCAGCAATATGGCACATATGTTGGAACAAACCTTGGGCTTACGTTTGCGTCAAGTTGATTTGGGGTTGCAAGCCGCACAAGACGAGTATCAACGCTTACTCCAGCTTGGTCATGGACAGATTGATAAGCAGGCATTTAATGCCTTTTTATTGCGCCAACAGAATCGCCTGCCTGAATTGGAGGCGTTACGTGCGACCGATCAAGCGGGAATTATTCGTTATGGACAGGGGGTAGCACCAGAGTCAAAGGTGAGTTTGGCAGATCGGGATTATTTTTTAGCTCAACAAAAACAAGATGTCTTTGCCCTCGGCAACCCTGTACGTAGCCGTGTATCAGGTTCATGGATTGTTGGGACTTCGCGGCGGCTGACAGATGAGCAACACCAGTTTGCGGGGATGGTTTACGGCACCTTAAAAATCAAAGCACTAACCGAAATGTTTGCTGATTTAGAGCTTGGTTATCATGGCAGTGTAATGTTATTGACAGGCGAGCAGCAGTTGTTGGTAGCACGTTATCCACTAGAGATCGAACAAAAAAGCCAAATCGCTCAACCAGTTGCACTGAGCGTGTTAAATGCCCCAAAAACGCAAGATCATCGACAGGGGTATTTTTTAACGCGAGATCCACTTGACCAAAAAAATCGCTTATATGCGTATCACCGCCTTGAAAATAAACCGTGGACAGTGGTGGTGGGGTTAGCCGAGGAAGAATATTTACAAGCTTGGCATATCCAGTTATGGCGGTACATCAGCTTTGCCTTGGGGTTTTCTGTGCTATCGGTCTTGGTGGCTCTTGCTTTGGCGCGTAAAGAGATGGAGTTGCGGGCAGAAATCGTCAAGCGCAAACGTAATGAAGCTTTACTCCATGAGGCTAAAGAAACGGCGGAAGTCGCTAACCAGACAAAGAGTCGTTTTTTAGCGATGATGAGCCATGAGTTACGTACGCCCTTAAACGGGATTATTGGCATGTCGCAATTGCTGCAACTTCCTAATGTCAGCGATAGCGAACGTTTAGATCATGCACGTACCTTGATGCAATCAGCACAAAGCCTACGGCGTTTGCTCAATGACATTCTGGATCATTCCAAAATTGAAGCGGGGCGCATGGAGCTAGATTACACGCCCTATCAACCGGTGTTGTTGCTTGAGGAAACTGTTAACTTGTTCCAAGGTATGGCACAGGAGAAAGGCTTGCTGCTTTGTTATCGCTCTGGCCTTGGGGTGGAGTACATGCATATTGGCGATCCACATCGCCTGCATCAGGTACTGAATAATTTGACGAATAACGCCCTGAAATTTACCAGCCAAGGTCGGGTTGAATTGGAGGTCACAGAGGTTTGTGACCACATGGGACAATGCTTCTTGCGTTATAGCGTCACAGATACGGGGGATGGTATTCCACGCAATCGCCAAGAAGCCCTCTTCCAGTCGTTTTCTCAAGTCGATAACTCGCTCACCCGCAAACACGAAGGCACAGGGCTAGGGTTGGCGATTAGTCGCGGTTTAGTCGAATTGATGGGGGGCAAGATTGGGGTAAGTAGCGAAGAAGGGCTAGGGTCTGCCTTCTGGTTTATGTTGCCCTTGCAAACCCCAGATCAGCTATTAGCCAAAACCCATGAAAGTGCGAGCCCCCAGGCTCTCATGACCTTAGACAAAGCACAACTGATGCGCGTATTTCTTGATTCATCCGAAGAGGGCGCAAATCGGGTGGGCGAGTTTTTATGCAGTTATAACAGCCTACTGGGACAATTACGCGAAGCCATTGCGACGGGCGATCCTCAGGGAATAACAACCCACGCCTTGGCCTTACAGGTTTCCGCCGAGCAAGTGTATGGCATTACCGTCGCCGATCTTGCCGGGCAAATCGCCGCCGCAAGCCCCCCCGAAGCCCAAACCCGTCTCCCTGAATTGAGCGAAAAACTGGCAATCCTCGAAAAAGCCTTATTTGCCGTTATTGCCGAAGTAGAAGTGCATTGTTGATGCACCAATCTGTGGGGGGCAGGGAAGGCACAAAAAAATTGATCTTCCATGTAGGTTAGGCGGATTTGCTTAT
>CAZOBT010000274.1:0-3091 GCA_964578025.1 uncultured Rhodocyclaceae bacterium
TCCTAGTTTACTTGTCGCACATTTATATTTTAAAGATCAATCACCATGAAAACTCGAACCAAAGGCTTCACCCTAATTGAGCTTGTCGTAGTAATCGTCATTCTCGGTATTCTTGCCGCAACGGCCTTGCCGAAATTTGTGGATTTAGATAAAGAGGCACGGATCAAGGCGGTACAAAATGCAGCAGGAGCAATCAAAGCAGCCTCAGAGTTAGCGCATATGAAATGCGCAACAACACCTGGATGTATACAAAAAAACCTACCTACGGATATTCCTTCTACGAAAAATGTGCAAATCCTCGACCCGTCAGGCACGCCGGGGTATATGTTTAATGGTTATCCAACAGGCAAGAGTCGCCGCCCCACTGCATGGTTTGGTATTAGCGATTGGGTCACAGTTTCAGGTTTGACGATTGATGAAAGCCAATCATCGGGGCCAACCGCTTACTTTAAACTGGATAGCGCACCTAATCCCAGCATGTGCTACGTCAAATATACCGAAAGTTACGATCCTGCGAATGCACCAACAATCATTACCGAAATCTCTGGTTGTTCCTCGTCATAATCTGCTAGCTGCTTAGGAGTCGTACCATGAAAACGCAAGCCAAAGGCTTCACCCTGATCGAACTCGTTGTTGTGATCGTCATTCTTGGCATTCTGGCAGCAACAGCATTGCCGAAATTTGTGGATTTGGGTAGGGATGCGCGGATTGCGGCTTTGAATGGTTTAAAGGCGGCATTAGAAACCGGGGCAAGAGAAGGGCAAGCGATGTGCCAGCTTTCCTCTGCGACCTGTTCGTTTAGTGCAAGTGCTGGAAATATTGCATTCACAACAGGGAATTTCGCGCTGCGTAATGGTGAAAACTACCGTTTTCACTATGGGTATCCCATTGGTTGGGAAGACTCTTGGAACAATGGTGATAAAGGGATTGGCAATTTTGTGAACTACACAGGTTTTACCCGCCCTTTTTATGAAAATGGCTCATTTAAGGCGGTATTCACTAAGGATGGAGCACCGACTCCTGCTAACTGTAAAGTGGAATACAAATTGGCTTCCGGCACACCGACAATGACCGTCGAAATTACTGACTCTGGTTGTTGATTATCGAGGAACCACATGATGAAAACCCAACATAAAGGCTTCACCCTAATCGAACTCGTCGTCGTCATTGTCATTCTTGGCATTTTGGCGGCAACCGCCTTACCGAAATTTGTGGATTTGGGGAAAGATGCGCGGCTGGCTAAAGCTAAAGCGGTTGAAGGTGCGGTGAGAACCGCCGCCGAAACGTGGCATGTCGCGATGTTGGCGGCTGACCCCGGATGTCTGAATAAAAACCAAGACCTGACCCGCAATGGGGTGACGGTGTTCACGATCTATTGTTATCCCCAAGCCGGTAATTGGCCGCTTGGTGGCAAAGAAATTCAGACCTTGGTCGATACCACTGGCTATACGGTGACTTGGCCGGATGGTTACAACACCGTTTTCCAAGTAGATGGCGCATCTGACCCGACAAATTGTGGCTTTCAATATCGAGAGCCAAGTGCCGCAGGCGGCTCGCCTACCTATATTCCATTAAGTGCTGGCTGCTAATTCTTTAAGAGATAAATCATGAAAACGCAAACCAAAGGCTTCACCCTGATTGAACTTGTCGTTGTTATCGTCATTCTTGGCATTCTGGCAGCAACGGCATTACCGAAATTTGTGGATTTAGGGAAGGATGCGCGGATTGCTAAGGTCAATGGCATGGTTGCCGCATTACGGACGGCAGCGGCGCAAGGGCGGGCAATGTGCGAGATTGTTGGTTGCCCGAAGACTGGTTTTGCGCAGTTTGTACACCAAGGCAAAACGTGGGATTTTTGGGCGGGCTACCCCGAAGCTGGGGATACGATTGCCGGGGGGCTGGGGCGCAATCAAATTGATATGCACCTTGATGCTCAAGGGTTTGTTATCACGATTCCATCCATTACTGAGCACCGTTTTGCCCCTAATGAAGCTGCCGACCAAAGTGGATGTTATGCCAGTTATAAGCAGTCAACTGATCCTAACGTTGGCCCAACAATCAAAGCGGAAGTCAGCACTTGTTAACCTGATGCCTTGTATTAAGAAAGATAAATCATGCAAACCCAACATAAAGGCTTCACCCTAATCGAACTCGTCGTCGTCATTGTGATTCTCGGAATTTTGGCGGCAACGGCATTACCAAAATTTGTTGATCTTGGCACTGATGCGCGGGTAGCTGCTGTAAAGAGTTTAGCTGGGGCAATGAAGCCCGCCGCGGAATTGGCGCATAGCAAATGTGTGCTTGTTCCGGGGTGTGTTGGCACACCGCAAGGTGCGGTAAAAATTACCATGCCAGATGGCACATTGAAATATATGCACTCAGGTTATCCGACTGGAAGGTCTCGTTTAAATGATTATTCAGGGATTAGTGACTGGGTTGATACCAGCGGATTTACCTTAGTCACAGATGGTGGCGCACATTCTTGGTTTAAGAAAGATGGTGCGGTTGATCCAGATAAATGCTATGTCCATTACGGTGAGACTTATAACCCTAACGAGCCACCCGACATCGATTTCAATATTGAAAAATGCTAATTGACGGAGATAAATCATGAAAATTCAAACGAAAGGCTTCACCCTAATCGAACTCGTCGTCGTCATTGTGATTCTCGGCATTTTGGCGGCAACGGCATTACCAAAATTTGTTGATTTAGGTGCAGATGCACGGGTTGCTGCCGTAAATAATCTTGCCGGAGCAATGAAATCTGCGGCGGAGTTGGCACATAGCAAATGCGTTGTTGTACCTGGGTGTGTTGCTGAGCGCAGAGGCAGTGCAAAAATCAATATTCCTGATGGCACACAAAACTATATGTTTTATGGTTATCCCACAGGGCTTACCCGTCCGAACGATTTTTCGGGTATTAAGGATTGGGTAGACATCACGGGCTTTACTATTTATGAGACAGGTCTGGGGCCAAACGCTTATTTTTATAAAGATGGAGCACCAGATTCGAAGAATTGTTATGTGTATTACATTGAAACCTACAATGTGAATATCCCACCATCGATCACGACGGAAACAAAAGGCTGCA
>CAZOBT010000275.1:0-3091 GCA_964578025.1 uncultured Rhodocyclaceae bacterium
TGGCTGATTTCTTGTGGTGTCGCGGCTTTCCAGCCAGCGGCTTCCCGGTAGTCGCTGGGAATGCTCAGGGTTGGGCGTTGGTAATCTGGCCCTAGGGCGCAGCCCCCCAAGAGGACAAACGAGGAAAGAAGGGAACGGGTGAGCACACTTAAGCGGGTGAGTTTCATGATGAGAATTTACGCAAACGGCACAGTATTTTTTGGCGGAGGCAGTCTAAGGACAAATAGACTACCGGCGTGGAATAAAGGGTCAGGAGTTGGCTTAACATCAGGCCACCGACAATCGACATGCCCAAGGGCTGGCGCATTTCCGCGCCGTCACCTTGCCCGATGGCGAGGGGAATCGCCCCTAACATTGCGGCAATCGTCGTCATCATGATTGGGCGGAAACGCAATAAACACGCTTCAAAAATGGCCTGACGCGGCGAGAGCTGCCGTTCGTTTTGCGCTTGTAAAGCAAAGTCGATCATCATGATGGCGTTTTTCTTGACGATCCCAATCAACAGAATCACGCCAATCAAGGCAATCACCGTAAATTCAGAATTAAAGGCCAGTAAAGCCAACAATGCCCCAACCCCCGCCGAGGGCAAGGTCGACAGAATGGTGAGGGGATGGGTCAGACTTTCGTACAAGATGCCGAGCACCAAATAAATGGTGACAATCGCCCCCAAAATCAGCAGCGGCTGGCTCGACATCGAACTTTGAAACGCTTTCGCCGCGCCTTCAAAACTGCCTTGAATACTGTTGGGGACCCCTAACTCGGCAACGGCTTGTTTAATCGCTGCACTGGCCTTGCCGAGGGATACGCCCAGCGGCAGGGCAAAGCTGATGGTGGAGGCGACGAATTGGCTTTGGTGGTTAATCGCCAAGGGCGTAAACGTCGGTTCCCAGTGGGCAAAGGCAGCGAGCGGAATCGACTGCCCCTTGCTATTGACACAAAACACCTCCTTTAAAGTATCGGCATTTTGCCAATAAGCGGGCGCGGCTTCTAAGACCACGCGGTATTGATTCAGCGGGTTATAAATGGTGGAGACCAAACGTTGACTAAACAAGTTAGACAAGGTGGTATCGACCTCACGCTGAGTTAGACCAAATCGCGCCATTGCGTCTTTATCAATCACAATTGAGGTTTGTAAACCTTTGTCTTGGCTATCGGTATTGACATCCGCCAGTTCGGGCAACTCCGCCAAGGCTTTGCGAATCGCTGGTTCCCATGTCCGTAACTCGGTCAAATCATCCGCTAACAGGGTGTATTGATACTGCGCATTACTTTGCCGCCCGCCAATGCGTAATTCTTGTACTGACTGCAAATAAATGTTTGAGCCAGGGACGTTGTTGAGTTGGGGGCGAAGGCGGTTAATGATGTCTTCGGCGGTCACATCGCGTTCGCTTAAGGGTTTTAAGGTGGCAAAAATCTGCGCCGTATTACGGCGAAAGCCTCCAGTAAAGCCCGCCACAGTTTCAATCGCCGGATCACGGCGCAGGATCGCGACATAATCCGCCAATTTTTCTTGCATGGCTTGGAAGGAAATACTTTGATCCGCTTGTACCGAGCCCATTAAACGCCCGGTGTCTTGTTGTGGAAAAAAGCCTTTAGGCACAATGGTGTACAGGTAAATATTCCCCGCAATCACCACAAGCAACAGCAGCAACATGGTGCGCGTATGGTCTAAGGCCCAGCCCAAACTCCGCGCATAAGCGGCTTGTAATCGGCCTAAAAGCTGTTGCCGTTTGGCTTGCCAACGATTCGGCTGCCCCAAGGCCGTATGGGCGCGCAGTTGATAGGCGCAGAGCATCGGTGTCGTGGCAAGGGAAACCAAGAGGGAAATCCCCACGGCGACCGCCAAGGTCACTGAAAATTCACGGAACAGCCGCCCGACAATGCCACCCATGAACAAAATCGGCACAAAGGCAGCCACCAGGGAAATGGTCATGGAAAGAACGGTGCTACTGACTTCACTCACCCCCCGCAGCGCGGCCTGCAAGGGCGGCACGCCGTCTTCGATATGGCGGCTAATGTTCTCTAAGACCACCACGGCATCATCCACGACAAAGCCCGTTGCCACCGTTAAGGCCATCAGGGACAAGTTATTCAGGCTAAACCCTGCGAGATACATCACCGCCAACGTCCCGATTAAGGACACTGGCACGGCAATCGCGGGCACAAACACGGCGCGGCTATCGGGCAGAAACAGCAGCACCACGACAATCACCAAGAGCACCGCCAGTCCCAAGCTAATCCCAACATCGCGTAAGGAGGCACGAATCGTAATGCTACGATCTTGCGCCACTGCGAGTTGAATGTCGCTGGGACTGCTGCTTTGTAATTCAGGCAGTTGGGCGCGAATGCGGTCAACTGTTGCCACAATATTCGCTCCCGGTTGCCGACTGATGAGGAGCAATACCGAGGGTTTGCCATTGGTTAACCCGGCATTGCGAATATCCTGCGCCCCATCTTGCACCTGTGCCACGTCTTGCAAACGCAAGGCATTGCCGTTTTGCCAGCGCACAATTAACGGGGCGTAATCGGCAGCTTTTTTGGCTTGGTCATTGGCGTTGATTTGCCATTGTTTCTCGGCGTTTTCTAAAAAGCCTTTGGGACGATTGACGTTGTTATTGGCAATCGCACTGCGTACCGTTTCCGTACTGATTCCCGCTTGCGCCAAGGCCAAGGGATTCAGTTCAACACGAATCGCAGGTAAGGCACTGCCCCCCGCAATCACCTGCCCCACGCCGTCGATTTGCGACAGCTTTTGCCCCAAAATCGTCACCGCCGCATCGTAAATTTGCGCCCGCGACAACACCTCGGAAGTCAGCGACAAAATCAAAATCGGGGCATCGCTGGGGTTCATTTTGCGCACCGTCGGATTGCCATTCATACCACTGGGCAACTGTGAACGGGCGGCATTGAGCGCGGCATGGACATCCCGCGCCGCTGCGTCAATCGGACGGGACAAATCAAATTGCAAGGTGACATCCGTCGTTCCAGTCATGCTGGAAGAGGTAATTTCATTGACCCCGGCAATCGTGCCTAAGGTACGCTCCAAGGGCGTAGCAACGGTGGAAGCCATCGTTTCTGGGTTTGCCCCGGG
>CAZOBT010000276.1:0-3069 GCA_964578025.1 uncultured Rhodocyclaceae bacterium
TGCCCCCATATACACCACACATTCCATGCCATAACGTGCCGCCACCGTCGCCGTCGCCACCCCATGTTGCCCCGCCCCGGTTTCAGCAATCACCCGTGGTTTGCCCATGCGCCGAGCGAGTAAGGCTTGCCCAATGCAGTTGTTGACCTTGTGTGCGCCAGTATGGTTGAGGTCTTCACGCTTTAAGTAAATCTGCGCCCCGCCTAAGAGTTCTGACCAGCGTTTCGCATGGTAAATCGGGGAAGGACGACCCACGTAATGGGCTAATTCGTAGTTATATTCCGCCACAAAAGCAGGATCATTCTGCGCTACCGCATAAGCGGCTTTTAATTCATCTAACGCGGCAATCAATGTTTCCGCCACAAATATCCCACCATAGGGGCCAAAGTGACCACGGCTATCGGGCATAGCATAGTTCTGCATTACCTAGCTCCTGCTGCTTGTGCAGCGATTAACTTAATTACGTGTTCTACTGCTGGTTTAGCTTGCGTCTGCCGCCCGCACTGCGGCGACAAAGGCGCGAATTTTGGCATGATCTTTAATGCCCTTACTGGCTTCCACTCCACTTGAGACATCTACCGCACACGGGCGAACCTGTTGCACGGCGGCTGTCACGTTTTCTGGATGCAAGCCCCCCGACAGAATCAGCGGTGCAGACAAACCCTCTGGAATTAAACGCCAATCAAACACATGTCCGCCACCACCATAGCCTTCAACAAAAGCATCCAACAACAAGCCCTGAAAGCCGGGGGCAGCCGCATACGCAGCCGCGTATTGTAGCAAATCCAAGCCCGGCCTTACCCGCGCCGCCCGTAACCACGGGCGTTGCCACTTCTGGCAAGCGGCTGGGCTTTCATCGCCATGAAACTGCAAAACGTGTAAAGGCACAGTTGCTAAGGTATGGGCAATCTCGTGATCCGCTGCATTCACAAACAAACCAACGGCTTGCACAAAAGGCGGTAACAAAGCGACTAACTCTGCTGCCTGTTCTGGATGAACATAGCGTGGGCTGGGTGGATAAAAGACAAAACCAAACGCATCGACCCCCGCCTCAACCGCCGCTAAAACATCATCGGGGCGAGTAAAACCACAGACTTTGATCCGTGTGTTCTTGGGTATTTTTTGAGGTGTTTTCTGCATTTTTATCTACCTTGTCATTAGCACAAATTAGAACAACACGCCGGGTAACACGTCATGGTGCGCCAAGTTGGGTAATTGCCAATGGGCTTCATAACTTGGCCCCATGAAATACAAACCATCGGGGGCAAAGGTTGGCGCAGCTTCTTTCCGGCTACGTTTTGCCAGTAATTCTTGCAGCCAAGACGGTGGCACTGCCCCGCGTCCCACATGGATTAAGCTACCCACAAAATTGCGAATCATATGGTGCAAAAACGCCGTGGCTTCAAAGTCAAAAATAAACAAATCGCCCACTTGCCGCACACTGGCTTGGCGTAGCTCCTTAATTGGTGATTTGGCTTGGCACTCCGCGGCGCGGAACGAAGAAAAATCATGCGTCCCCAACAAATAGCTGGCCGCTTCTTGCATGGCATCGAGCTGCAACGGGCGGTGATACCACCCGACTCGGCCTTGCCATAGCCCCGCCCGTTGCGGGCGATTGAGCAACAAATAACGATACGCCCGCCCCCGTGCCGAAAAACGCGCATGAAAATCCGCTGGAACGGCTCGCACCCAACGAATCGCCATCCCATCCGGCAGATGGGAATTTACCCCACGCACCCACGCTGATTCCGGGCGAATTACGTCTGTATCAAAGTGCACAACTTGGTTCACGCCATGCACCCCAGCATCGGTACGCCCCGCACACATAGTATGTATTTCTTGGTTTGCAATCATAGTGAGCGCACGCTCTAAAGCATCTTGCACCGAACCGCCTTGGCTTTGTGTTTGCCAGCCACAAAAGGCCGTACCAAGGTATTCCACCCCCAACGCGAAGCGTTGTGTTTGTATTTTTAGCATAACGCTAAGGCCAATAAAAAAATGAACGTGGCTAAGACATAGGCCGTGTCACGTTGTTGCCATGCAGGAAGCAGCAAATGCAGAATTTGTATTTCGCCTTGTGGCAAATAGGCGTTGTCATTTGGTGCGGATAAACCCGCCAACAAGGTCTGCCACGACGGTTTGTGCTGCTGCATGGTTTGCAAATAGTCAAACACCATCGCTAAACGTGCCAAGCTACGTTGCACCGGAAGCCCTAAATAACGGAGAGGCACACTCAAGCCCCATAAACCCGCTAACAATTCGTTAGGGGGCAGTTGATGGAGAAAACATGCAAGACTGCTTAAAATTAAGACCAAAACAAGGAGATGTCGATTTGCCTCGGTGATACCTTGGTTACTGGGCAGAAAATAAAGGTCAGACCAAACTTCCCCCGGCAAACTATACGCGGTAATTAGCCATAAAGAAAACAACAACCAACGCCCGCGCCGTATCAAACGGAGAGCCTCTTGCCCTGCCTGCAAACGCAGGCTCATCATGCAGAGCACAACACCGCTCAACAGTAACGCGGTAGCGGAATACTGTTGAATCGCCATCGTAAAAAATAGCCAAATTAGAAAACGCGCAGAAGGGTGCATAACAAGAAAAGACATAGCCCCTTGTACAGAAAAACAAGGGGCTATGTGCTGAGTTACAACAACAGCTTATTTAACGCCGAGATCTGCCAGCATGGATTTCGCTTGCGCAATTTGGTCTTTTTCACCTTCATTCATGACCTCTTGCAACAGCTCTTTCGCGCCTTCTAAATCCCCCATTTCTTGATAGGCTTTCGCCAAATCAAGCTTGGTATTGACCTCTTCCCAATGCGGCCCATGCCCAGCTTGTTGCATCAACTGTGCATTTTTAATGTGGGTCGACTCAAGGTCTAGGGTGATAGAAGAGAGATCAAAGTCAGCCGAGGAGTCCGCCGCTTTGCCCGTTGTTACCTGCTCTTCTGTAACTTCAGGCAATTGCAGATCAAAATTAAACGGATCAGGCTCAGTTGCTAGCTGTTCAACCCCCGATTTACTACTACCAAAGTCGAAATCCAGATTTGGAATTTCTTCTTCCCGC
>CAZOBT010000277.1:0-3056 GCA_964578025.1 uncultured Rhodocyclaceae bacterium
AGCCAGAACATTTGGGGCAACTCAGCTTTTACCTTACCGCCGTAGATGCACAACTCAAACACCCGCAAGACGCGCCCACGATTGGTTTGTTGTTATGCAAAAGCAAAAATAAAGTGGTTGCCGAATATGCCCTGCGCGATAAAACTCAACCGATTGGTGTCGCGGAATACCAACTTGTCGCCTCCCTCCCCCAAGAGTTCCAAACCAACCTTCCTAGCATTGAACAGATCGAAGATGAATTGGCAGGAAAAGTGTAGGCGTGTAGGAAAGCATTTATAGTTGGTTTATCAACAAGGTAATCAAGTACAACATGACTTACTGGCTAATTTTTAATTTGGTCTTAATTTTTAGCTTTACGACTTAAAGGATTCTCGATGCGTTTTCGTGCTGTGACGTTTGATTTAGATGGGACGTTGTTGGATACCGTGCCGGATTTGGCTTTGGCGTGTAATCGTATGTTGCTAGAGCTGGGGGAGCGTGAGCGGAGTTTGGCGGAGATTCATCGTTTTGTGGGCAAGGGCATGGTCAATTTGGTCACACGCTGTTTGACCTACGACGCGCCACCGTCAGCAGAAAAATTGGCGGCAGGGGTGGAAGCGTTTAAGCGGCATTACACGGCGGTGAATGGGGCGGCGACGACGGTTTATCCCCAAGTCTTGGCAGGCTTGCAGGCGTGGCAAGCCAGTGGTTTGCCCTTGGCGGTGGTGACGAATAAACCCTTGATGTTTACCCTGCCCTTGTTAGAAAAAATGGGCATGGCAGAGTTCTTCAAAGTGGTGGTTGGCGGCGATAGCACGGCAGAGAAAAAGCCGCATCCTGAGCCGATTTTGTTTGCCTGTCGCCAGCTTGGGGTTGCACCTGAGCAGAATTTGCATATTGGTGATTCGGCGAATGATGTGCTTGCGGCACGAGCGGCGGGTTCGGCAGCATGGTGCGTGCCGTATGGGTATAACGAGGGCGCGGCGGTGGACAGTGCCGATTGTGATGCGCTAGTATCCGACCTTCTCCAAGCGTTTTATTTGGCAACTGAATAGGCATCTACGTTGGCAGCCTTGCCACGGAAGACAAAATCATCGTGATTCACAAAAACCTGACTTCGATTGGCTCTTGGGCAATGTGGAGTGGCTGGCGTGGCTGCCACCACGGATAACGCACACCCTAAATTTCCCTTGCCCTCGTTTGTCATTTGTTGTTTTTTGTGAGTAATTCATGACTGAGCTTGAATTTGCCGCCTTGGCACAACAAGGCTTTAATCGCATCCCCGTTACCTTAGAAACCTTTGCTGATTTGGATACGCCCTTGTCGGTGTATTTGAAATTAGCCGATGCACCGTATTCCTACCTCTTGGAATCGGTGCAAGGCGGGGAACGTTTTGGACGCTATTCGTTTATCGGCATTTGCAGCCCCGTGCGCCTCGTGGTGCGGGGGCGGAATGTCGAAGTGCTGCGGGATGATGTGTTGATCGAACGCAGCCAAGGCGAAAATCCTTTAGATTTCATCGCCAATTTCGCCGCGCGTTTCAACGCCCCACCTTTACCCAAAATTGCCCGTTTCTCTGGCGGTTTAGTCGGTTATTTCGGCTACGACACGGTGCGCTATGTCGAAGAAAAACTGGCACAAGCGGAACACCCTGATCCGTTGGGTACGCCCGATATTCTGTTATTGCTGTCGCAAGACATTGCGATTGTCGATAATTTATCGGGCAAATTAACCTTGGTTTCTTACGCTGATCCTAGCGAAGCCAATGCCTACCAAAACGCCCGCGCCCGTTTGCAAAATCTTTTGCTGCGCTTGCGTAAGCCACTAGCAATTCCCCCAGCGCAACCGGTGCCATCCGTGCCAGAAGTCTCCTTATTTGGCGAAGAGGAATTTAAGGCGGCGGTGTTAAAAGCTAAAAGCTATATCACCGAAGGCGACATCATGCAGGTAGTCTTGTCGCAGCGCATGAGCAAACCCTTTGCCGCCAGCCCGATGGCCTTGTATCGCTCGTTACGCTCCTTAAATCCCTCGCCCTATATGTTCTTCTTCAACGGTGGCGACTTCCATATCGTGGGTTCATCCCCCGAAATTTTGGTGCGCTTAGAAGGCGAAATGGTCACGGTGCGCCCGATTGCCGGAACGCGCAAACGCGGCCTCTCCCCTGCCGAAGATGCGGCCTTAGCGGCCGATTTACTGGCCGACGAAAAAGAACGTGCCGAGCATGTGCAGCTTTTAGATTTAGGCCGCAACGATTGTGGGCGCGTCGCACAAGTTGGCACGGTACGCCCAACGGAAACGATGATTATTGAACGTTACTCCCATGTGATGCACATCGTTTCTAACGTTGAAGGCAAATTACAAACTGGCCTCAACGCCATTGATGTCTTAAAAGCCACCTTCCCCGCAGGCACGGTTTCTGGTGCGCCAAAGATTCGCGCGATGGAAATCATCGACGAACTCGAACCCGTCAAACGTGGCGTATATTCCGGGGCAGTCGGTTATTTAGGCTTTAATGGCGACATGGACGTAGCGATTGCGATTCGCACGGCGGTGCTCAAAGATGGTCAACTCCATGTACAAGCCGGGGCAGGCATCGTCGCTGATTCCAACCCACAATCCGAATGGGAAGAAACCCAAAACAAAGCCCGCGCCGTCCTCCGCGCCGCCGAAATGGCAGAAGCCGGGCTAGACACGCAGATTGGTTGATAATTTTCCTATCTTATCAAGGAGATAATGATGGAAAACGCAGATTCACATAAATCTAGGGCAGAACGCTTTAACCAAGCGTTTTTTGCGCGTGTAAGTAAAGCGACACGCGAAGCCTATTGGGATGCAATGCGGCAAAATGGCAAGCTTATCGAAGCGCGAAATGGCTTTATCGTGGAAACTTCTGCATCAGGCGAATCAAAAGTGCTACGTTGTTTGCCACTCGTAAACGCTCTGCCAGCCGGTAGTAAACGCTTTCGGCTTCGCCAATCTGACTCTCCTTCTCCTGTATAAACTGAAGCAATGGAAAGCAATAATGTTATTAATGATTGATAACTACGATTCCTTTACCTACAACATCGTCCAATATT
>CAZOBT010000278.1:0-3044 GCA_964578025.1 uncultured Rhodocyclaceae bacterium
TGCTGTTAAATAAGTGCTCAATCGCCGCTGTTAGCTCATTTTCTGCCCCATTTTCTAACAAATCGGCAACTTTGTTATGTAGGGTAGTTTCCCAGTAGGCATCTTCTAAGCGGCTACCTGACTCCGCAAAGCCAAGAGCAAGTTGTTCTAGCTCCGCTACAGTACGAGAAGGAGTGCGCGAGCTAAGACGGGATCGTTTCATGCGGATTTTTGGCCTAAAGAAGGAAAGAAAAAGACCAAAGTAGAAAAGATAAGCCGCTATAACAAGGTACTTACTCCCCCACCTTATGTCTGGGTTTTGCCATGGCGGGTGAAGAATAGCAGGATATGACGGTACTTCTTAAACGAAATAAAACGGCTTGTTGGCGTCCCCACCGGGAATCGAACCCAGATCTGATTCTTAGGAGGAATCTGTTCTATCCATTGAACTACGGAGACACGCATTTTGCCTGCTGTTTACCGCAAGTAAAGCGGGGCGCATTCTACCCTTGAATGCGTGAGAAACAAAACCTTGCCACAATGGCTCTGCGGTAGATTAGTCGATTGGGGTTAATGCCAACGGTGCTGGTGCGGCGGGAGCGCGTTGTACACCTTGTGTGGCAAAGGGCGCATGTTGCGTCAGCATCTTGTTCGCGGCACGAACCCGGTCAACCAGGCGAGCTAATAAAGCTTGTTGCACACGGTCGCGTAGTTCGTCAGAGGATAAGGCTAAGGCTGAACCGTTGATATGCAAAAAAATGGATGGCTCTAAGGTGACAACCGTGCAATTGCGCAAATGATTGCTCGGATGCAAATAGGCCATTTCGCCCAAGGTTTCACCGCCACCTAAACGACAAACCACACGGCCTTGCATGGATACTTCCACTAAGCCAGACACCAGTACGCCAAAGCTTTTGTCGTTTTCCCCTTCGCGCATCAATACCACTTTTTCGGATAATTCGCGCCACACCGAAACTCGCAGCACTTCCCAAATTTCTATATTGTCGAATTCTAGGAAGAAACCCAACTGGCGCAACATGCGGAAGCGGCGATTGTCTTTGGCAGGTTCTTCGTCATCGCGCAGAATTTTGTAGCGAACCGTGGATAGCTCTTTCGCAAAATCTGCCCCCGTCGCATAACGGTTATATAAATCCTTTTCTAAGGCTTTGCGCAAAATCGGGTCAATCGCTGTGGGCAAATTCGGATTTAGCCCAGAGGGTAAAGGGGCTTCCATATTGACGATTTTGTACATCAATGTTGCGGGGTTATTGGCACGGAAGGGCAAACGTCCGGTCAATAACTGGAATAAAACCACGCCCAAGGAATAAATATCGGTTTTTTGGTCGAGGTTATAGCCCTTGACCTGTTCGGGTGACATGTAGGCGGGCGACCCTGCGCCCATGATAAAAGTTGAATCTTTGCCCATGTCTTTGTTGATATACACCGCCAAGCCAAAATCCGTAATTTTTGGATTGTCGTTGTCATCAACCATGATGTTGGCAGGCTTGATGTCACGGTGCAAAATGCCACGCCGATAGGCATGGTCTAAGGCTAAACAGCATTTGAAAATAATGCTAATTGCGCGGTGCAATGGCAGTAAATTATCTACCGTACAAAATTCTTCTAAAGAACGGCCTTGGATATATTCCATTGCCAAATAGGCGCGATCTTCTTCCACAACGGCATCAAAGACTTTAACGATATTGGGATGATCTAAACGTTGCGCCGTGGCTTTTTCGACCATGAATAATTTACGCAACCGCCGCGACATTGCCGCGCTGTCATGTCCAAATTCAACAAGTTTAACGGCAACTTGGCGATTCGCCCCAGGATCATCACACAGATAGACAGTGGCGGTTGCTCCTTTACCGAGCTCACGAATCACAGGATATTTGCCAATCTTGTCCACCACGGTCTCTCTTTGCTAGTAGTTGCTACCCAAAGGGGCGATGCTAACAAAAAATTGTGACTCGCTTTTGCCAAAACTCGAAAAAAACCTTTTTTCCTGGCATTAGCTCTTGAAAGCACGAAAAGCATCCCTATTTATGGCGACATTCTTTGACCGAGTGACATCATGAATCCAACTGATACCACCACACAAAATACCAACGACTCTCTCAGCCAACTGATTGATCCCGATGTTGGTACGCCCGAAGTTACCGCTACACCAGACGTGGATGCTGTACCAAACATGGAAGAACAACTGCGCCAGCTTGAATTAAAAGCAAGCGAACATCACGACGCATGGTTACGCGCCAAAGCCGAAACCGAAAACGTGCGCCGTCGTGCGCAAGAAGACATCAGCAAAGCGCATAAGTTTGCTGTTGAAAAATTTGCGGGTGAATTATTAGCTGTTAAAGACAGCTTAGAAGCCGCATTAGCCGTACCAGAACAAACCGTTGACAGCCTCAAATCCGGTGTGGAATTAACCTTGAAGCAATTAATTTCTGCCTTTGAGAAAAACGCCCTGCACGAAATTAACCCAGTGGGTGAAAAGTTCGACCCCCATAAGCATCAAGCCATTGGCATGGTTGAGGCTGAACAAGACCCTAACACGGTCGTTACCGTCTTGCAAAAAGGTTATCTGCTGGCAGAACGCACCTTGCGTCCTGCCTTGGTGATGGTGGCAAAGGGCAAGTAACGTCGGCAAGTAAGGCCAACGCAAAACCTCAAACCAAGCAAGCCAAACCGAAGAAAAACGTTTTCATTAGCAAATTTCCCCTTGAAATTCAGCCGCTGCACCTCATATCCGGCTCAAGGCAACAAAACATTAACTCGCTCATCACTTTGCGAAAGGAATTATGACCATGGGTAAGATCATTGGTATCGACTTAGGAACCACTAATAGCTGCGTTTCCGTGATTGAAGGTGGCAAAAAAAAAGTTATCGAAAACTCCGAAGGCGCACGTACTACGCCCTCGATCGTCGCTTATACCGAAGATGGCGAAATCCTGTGTGGCGCACCAGCAAAACGCCAAGCCGTGACCAACCCCAGAAATACGCTGTATGCTGTTAAGCGTTTGATTGGTCGTCGTTTTGAAGAAAAAGAAGTGCAAAAAGACATC
>CAZOBT010000279.1:0-3029 GCA_964578025.1 uncultured Rhodocyclaceae bacterium
GATGACCAAGAATAAAATCTGCGCGTCGCTGGCGGTATCGGGCGTGGGATTGAGCGTTTGCAATTCCTGCATCGCCTTTAAGCCCATCGGCGTGGCGGCGTTATCTAAACCGAGTAAATTTGCCGCCATATTCATGGTAATCGCCCCCAAAGCCGGATGCCCGGCGGGAACACTGGGGAAGAGGCGTGAGAATAAAGGGGCAAGCCATCGCCCCAAGGTATCGGTAAAACCCGCTTGCTCGCCAATCCGCATCACGCCTAGCCATAAGCACATTACCCCAGTCAGGCCAATCGCAATGTCAAAACCAAGCTTTGCTGCCTCAAATCCGGATTGCATCACCGTGGCAAAAATCGCGGTATTGCCAAGAAAAACCGCCTGAACACAGGCGGCAAGAAAAGCGAGGAGGAAGAAACTGCTCCAAATAGCGTTTAACATGGCAGAAACTCAGTCATTTTTCGGTAAATTTTCGCGGGTTGCTGAAGATAACATTTGCCCCCTAACTTGCTGCGAGTAAATTTCAGCGAGTACCTTATTTTCTCTTGTGAAAGCCTTGATCTATGTCTACTGCCATTCCTGCACCCTCCCATCACATGGCCTTTGATCCCCAACAAGCTACCCCCAGCACCTGTCCCCGCTGTGGCAGTCATTTGTTGTGTGGTGCGAGCCAAGGTCAATGCTGGTGTATGCAACGACCCCCTTTGGGCTTTGACCCTGGCTATCAAAGTTGCTTGTGTTCGCGTTGTTTAGCGGAGTTAGCCGCACAAGCAGAAACACCCGAGGAATAATCTTATTTGCATAAATGCCGTTTGCTTGTTAGTTTCCGCTTTTTACGTTACGCAAACTAGGAAAATAACATGTCTCATCCTAAGCCACATTGGCGGCGATTTATTGCAATGGCCTATTTGGTTTGTCTGCCAGTTTGGGCCAAAAGTTATTTGGCACACGCAGTTTTTGTTGCTGATGGTGATACGGTGATTGTGCAAGAAGCGGATGGTACGGAGCATAAAGTACGCCTTGTTGGCATTGATGCCCCAGAAAAAGAGCAACATTACGGTTTGGCAGCAAAGCAACATTTGCAACGTGTATTAGGCAATAAAGTGCTGCGTGTTGAAACACAACAGAACGATGTTTATGGGCGAGAATTAGGTACGCTCTGGTTAAATGAGGATGATGTCAATTTGGCACAGATTCAGGCAGGGTTTGCATGGCACTATCGGCGTTTTGCGGCACAACAAGCGTTAGCGCGACGTTTAAGTTATGCCGCTGCTGAAACCGCCGCTCGCCAAGCGAAATTAGGTTTATGGCAAGAAACTAACCCCACTCCCCCTTGGGATTTTCGTCAGCAACAACGTACCCAACAAGCCATACATAAACAGCCGTGGCAAGCCCATTTTTCATGGTTTTATCGTTGGTTGCCTTGGTACTAAAAAGAATTTGGTCTAATTTGTTTTAATAAAGACTTTTTATATGCCATACATGATTTATTTGATATTTTTTATCAGCATAAGTATTTTGGTCTATTGTTCCCTGTTTATTGCACTCTACGTTAAACAACGAAGCTTTATTTATTACCCTACGCCCTCTGCCTTGCCGCTAACGGCAATGAATACAGAGTTTGTTTATGTCTCTGATGTGCAAATTCATTTGACGGTACGGCAACATCATGGTGATAAAGCGGTGTTGTATTTTGGCTGGAATGGCGAAGATGTTTCGCAGAATTTAACTGCATTTGGCAATGCTTTTCCTGATCATGCTGTGTATTTAATGCATTACCGTGGCTATGGCGAAAGTGGAGGTAAACCCACAGAGGCTACACTCAAGGCCGATGCGGTTGCGGTATTTGATTATTTACAAGAACGCCACCCACACATTTCGGTGATCGGACGTAGCTTAGGCTCAGGAATTGCCTTACATGTGGCTCGCCATTGCCCTATTACGGCGTTGGTATTGGTAACTCCTTATTACAGCGTGCTGTCTTTGTCGCAAACCATGTTCCCTTGGATACCCATGCATTATTTGCTGGAAGATAAATTTGAGTCTTGGCGTGATGCCCCCGAAGTTACCGCACCAACTTTTATTCTCAAAGCAGCGACAGATACCTTAGTACCTCATGCTGAAACGGATCGCTTAATTGCTTGTTTTCCCCCGGATAGTTTGAGTGTGCATCTCTTACCGAATACCGACCACATCACCATTTCCTCTTGCCCACATTACCTTACCGCCTTAGCCGCCGGGATTGCGGGTGAACGCGATGTAAGCTATCGCTATACTTGGCAGCGCGAAGATTGAGGCGATAAAAAAGCAAGGCAACCTTAAGTTACTAAGGTAAATCCCAAGCGGCTTGCAACTGTTGGTACGCCACGAGAGGGAGTTGCACTAATACTGGCTTAGCTTCCCACCGTAGCCAGCGTAATACGTGCAACAGATCGGCTTCTGCCATCGCCGTACATCCTGCCGTTGGCGTGTTTGCGTCTTCCCACAAATGCAGAAAGATGCACGACCCTGCGCCCGGTAATATTTCACCCCGGTTATGGTTAACGACAACCCCCCAATCATAACGATGGTCGTGACGGCGCATGGTCTCTGCACTACGCCAAGGACACGCGAGGGGTGAGAGTGGGGCATGGGCATGATTAGGCTCAGGCCAATCAAGCCATTGGTTGTAATGGGGTGAGGTTGGATCGTCTACAAAGTAAGAATTAGCTTGGATTTGCCGATATGGCCAAGTTGGCACATCGGGTTGAGCCAGCTCGGCAGTGATTAGACCAAATGCAAAATCAAGGCTAAAACACCCCGCTGGAGCATAGCCATCGCCTTCTTGTTTAATTTTATGTGATGCTAGACCAAATAAGTCGTTTAAATTACTGGTTTGTACAGATGCTGTGGCTGGCAGTGTATGTAAGCCCCGTCCCCACGCTAGGCCATTCCGCCCCAACACGACAGGGATTGCTGTCCCAACTGTTTGCCAAGCCGCGTTTGGGGTCGTTCGCTCAAAAATTTGTAACACAGCTGTGTGGCTGTGCCAGTCT
>CAZOBT010000280.1:0-3019 GCA_964578025.1 uncultured Rhodocyclaceae bacterium
AAATCTAGCCTTGAAGCGGCACGGCGTACCGCCGCACTGAATGCTCGTCAAGCTTACCTTGGTGTGAGTACTGGGCTGGCACAAGTCAAAGCCTTAGAAGCCGCGTTGGTTTCTTCACAATCGGCATTAGAGGCCAACAAACTCGGCTATCAAGTTGGGGTGCGCATCAATATTGATGTGCTCAACGCTGAACAACAGGTTTATGCGACTAAGCGTGATCTCGCCAAAGCCCGCTTTGATACTTTAATGGCGCAATTACGCCTCAAGGCGGCAGTTGGTACGCTCGTTGAAGCGGATTTAATCGAAGTTAATAAGCTCTTCGCTGACAGCTAAAGAAGGCTTAAAGCCCCCGTTCCGCTTGCCCTTGTGCGCCAACAAGGGTAACTGGAATAGAGCGGGCGGAACGCCGTAGGCGTTGCCATAAAGACGGTACAAAACGCTCCCAAAAACTTGGGCTGGGTGCGACGATTTCGGTGCATTGAAGTTCTTCTGCTGTTTCCAATATCCCCCGAAGCGGATCACTTTCCTTAATCAATTGCCGACATGGAATTGTTGCTTGGCGTAAGACGGCTGCGGTTTCTTCTAGTAGGTGTTTGCCATGTTGGCAAGTGTCATTAAGGTGTGCCTGTTCGGTTGCAAAATGCCAAATACTATGGGAAGGCGCATGGGGTGACGTTAAATACAGGAGGCATACCTCCATTGCTTCTCCTGCCTGTGCTAAACGTAGTGCGTAGTTAATACCCCCAGGAACAGGGTTAGGATGTGCTACACCATTGATAGCGACAGGAATGAGCAAACGTTTAGGCATGGCTGGGCAGTGGTAGTAGCAAGTAGTTACACAAAATGTGAAAGCCAGCAGATTCTTAGGTAAAACCTCGGTTTGCGAATCCGTGTTACTTCTAGCTGAAGGCACTATGTGAATTACTTACGCACAGAAGCAAGGCTTCGGGGGAGAATTCGGCCTTTGTCTAAATTTGCCTTTTTTATGCTTCCCTTGCTGCGTTCACATTCCCCAACCTTGTTATTTATCTTGGCGTATGTATGCCTTGACGCAGCAAGTTTTATTCATCCGTTAAATGGCTTGAATATTACGCCGTGGAATCCTGCGCCAGCCTTGGGATTAGTCTATTTACTGCGGCGTGGCGAGGTTGGGCATTGGCATTTATTTCTCGCCCTATTGCTGGGTGATTGGATATTGCGTGGTGGTTCACAATCTTGGCTTGCGGTGATTGTGCCAACCATTGTGTTGGCCTATAGCTATCTTGGGATTAGCCGTTTCTTACGTCAATTTCTTTTACCGAACTCCCTCTTAGATGATCGACACACCTTACTAAAATGGCTAGGCACGATCTTGATCGCGCCTTTAATCAGTGGCGTGTTATATCTGTCGCTTTTGCTGATTTTTGGCTTATTACCCAGTGAGAAATGGGGAAGCGGTGTTATACGTTTCTGGGTTGGTGATGCAGTAGGGATTACTGTTGCCATGCCCTTATTTTGGTGGCTCTCCTCTGAGCGGGGGCGTTTGCTCTTACGTGCGGCTTTTCATTCCCGTGAAACTTTTGCCTATATTTTGGCAGGGATTGGTTTGTTGGCAGCCACCTTTTTATTCAGTAATGACAAAGGCTTCAAACTATTTTACTTTTTGTTTTTGCCGATTATTTGGGCTTCGTCACGCCAAGGCATGGTCGGCGCGATTCTCTCGGCGACAGTCATGGAGCTTGGCATTGTCTTCGCGGCACAATGGCTAAATTACGGAGCGGTAACTCTTTCCGAATTGCAAATTTTAGGCGTAGCCATTGCGATTGTGGGCTTCTTTATTGGCACCGTGGTGGATGAACAACGCCGCGCCAGTGATGAACTCCGCCAAACCTTACGGCTAGCCGCTGCCGGAGAAATGGCTGGGGCATTAGCTCATGAATTAAACCAACCGCTTACCTCGTTATCCGTCTACGCAGCCACATGTAATGCCTTGTTGCAACGCAATGAAAGTGGTGAGCGGATGCAACTCGCGGTGGCTGGTTTATTGCGTGAATGCCAACGCACCAGTGCCGTGGTGCAACGTTTACGTGATTTTTTCCAGACAGGGGCAACACGTTTAGAACTGATTTCACTCCAAAGTATTGTTGAAGCGGCAGCTCAAGCGTATCGCAATAAAGCGGAACGCCAAGGCATTGATTTTGTTATCGATCCTCTGCCGGAAGTACACCTGTGGGCAGATAACGTGCAGTTGCAGGTGGTGGTGCGTAATTTATTAGCCAATGCGTTTGATGCCGTGTTAAATCAAGATAACGCACAAACGCCTCGCCGTGTGTGTTTACGTGCCGAGGTTTTAACGGGGCATCGTGTCTGCGTTGCGGTGGAAGATTCGGGAAGTGGGCTGTCCAATGATGCAGCTCTACGCTTATTTGAGCCATTTCAATCCTCAAAATCTAGTGGCCTTGGCCTTGGGTTAGTCATTAGTCGCGCCATCGCCGAAACGCATGGTGGCTCGCTATGGGGGGAAGTGGCTGGTTATGGCATTTTCAAGCTTGTTTTACCTATTCAGGACGTTGATAGTCATGCATAAGAACCAAACTGTATTTATTGTTGATGATGATCCTTCGGTACGTGACGCGCTGGGGTTGTATTTAGGCGTACAAGATTATCGTGTACAACTTTTTGGGGATGCCGAAAGTTTTCTTAAAGCCTATAAACCCACATGGTCAGGCTGTGCCTTGATTGATATTCGGATGCCGAATATGGATGGTTTAACCCTACAGAAACGCTTACGTGAATTAGGCTCTGCCTTACCTGTAATTATCATGACTGGGCATGGTGATGTGAGTTCAGCGCGTGAAGCCTTTCGTGCCAGTGCGGTCGACTTTCTAGAAAAGCCCTTAGTCCAAGAAAAGCTTCTACAAGCGATTAACGAAGCGTTAGCCTTACAACAACAAGATGTACGGCATTCTGTCGCACGAAATGAAGCGTTAAATCTGTTTGCCAGTTTGACACCGCGAGAAACCGAAGTCATGGAGTTCGT
>CAZOBT010000281.1:0-3013 GCA_964578025.1 uncultured Rhodocyclaceae bacterium
AAATGATTCGTCCTTTCCGTGCAGAAACAGAACGTTATGGTCACTACTCTGTTGCTGGTGAATATGTCTATGATCACCCGTTCCAGTGGGGTTCTAAGCGTACTGGTCCAGACCTGCACCGTGTTGGTGGTCGTTACTCTGATGAATGGCAACGTGCTCACCTCCGTAATCCCCGTGACGTAGTTCCTGAGTCCAACATGCCTGCTTTCCCTTGGCTTGAAAAAACCAAGGCAAGTGATACCGTTGGTGCTGATATCGATGCCAAGATGCGTGCTCTGACCAAGGTTGGTGTTCCTTATACTGAGGAAGAGATTGCTGGCGCGAAGAAGGCTGTCGAAGGTAAAACTGAAGAGGATGTACTCGTAGCTTACTTGCAGGGTTTAGGCACTGCATTGAAGAACACGAAGTAAGACTATGGACATCAACGATCTGCGTGCTGCTACTACAGTGTTATCTCTCCTGACATTTCTTGGGATTGTGTGGTGGGCTTATCGGAAAGGCAGTAAGTCGTTTTACGAAGAAGCGGCAAACTTGCCGTTCGCAGAGGATGATGATGCGGATGTGGTGAGTTCACAGCCACCGCGTTCACGTTAAAAAGGAAACTACTATGAGCGATTTCGTTAGTGAGTTCTGGAATCTGTATGTAATGGTAATCGTCGGTGCAAGTATTTTGGCTTGCTTGGTGATTCTGATTACTCAGAAAACAGCAAAATATACCCCCGGTCAGGTAACGGGACATGCTTGGGATGAGAACCTTGAGGAATACAATAACCCCCTACCTGCATGGTGGAGTTATTTGTTCTATATCACCTGCTTCTTTGCTGTGGGCTATTTGATTCTGTACCCAGGCTTTGGTAACAACAAGGGCGTGTTAGGGTGGACATCAGTTGGTCAATGGCAAGGTGAGCAGAAGAAGGCTGATGAGGTTTATGGCCCAATTTATGCAAAATATTCCAAAATGGAGTTGCCTGCTGTTGCTGCTGATAAGGATGCAATGGAAATGGGTAAACGTTTATTTGCAACCTACTGCATTCAGTGTCACGGTGCTGATGCTAAGGGCGCAAAAGGTTTCCCCAACTTGACTGATAGTGACTGGTTGTATGGCGGAGAACCCGAGAAAATTCTTGAGTCCATTGCTAATGGTCGCCAAGGCATGATGCCTGCCCATGCTCATCTGGGCGCAGATTCCATTAAGGATGTAGCCAACTATGTGCGTAGCATGGCTGGCTTGCCTAGTGATGCGGTGCGTGCAGCTAAGGGTAAAGAAGTATTTGGCTCTGCTGGTTGTTCTGGCTGTCATGGCCCAGAAGGTAAGGGTATGCATGCTGTTGGTGCTCCTAACTTGACAGACAAGACTTGGTTGTATGGCTCTTCCGAGAACACAATCATTGAAACGATCACTAACGGTCGCCAAAACAAAATGCCTGCTTGGAAAGAGTTCTTAGGTGATGCCAAGGTTCACCTCCTTGCTGCATATGTGATCAGTCAAGGTGGTGCGACTGTAGTTAAACCTGCAGCACCAGCTCCTGTTGAAGCAGCTAAGTAAGCAAGTTTTTAGCTGTTAGGCCGCACATGAGTAGTTCTGTTCCTGTTGCGGTAGTTGGTGGGATTATGATAAATGATCCCACCAACCAATCTCCCTAAAGTACTTAGTGAAATCTTTATTTCTTGATGATCTGGCTTTTTTCATAAGTAAATATTTCAGTGGTTGCTTTGTTGTTTTATCTGTTGCATTTAAGTGCTAAAGGAAAACGTAGTGCAAATTAGTCGTACAGGACAGCCTTGGTATAAAGAACCTTGGCCTTGGATTTTGATGGCAGGGCCTGGTTTGGTTGCCATTGCGGGTGGAGTTACGATCTGGCTTGCTGTAATAAGTTTTGATGGTTTAGTGTCAGATGATTATTACAAGCAGGGTTTAGCAGTAAACCAACGCCTGCAGCGGGATCATGAGGCAGGTCGGCTTGGGGTGAAGGCTCAAGTTATGCGTGAGGGTGAACACCTACGCTTGTTTTTAAGCTTGAACTCGGAAGCAAAAGATAAATTCCCTGAACAATTAACATTACGTATTGTGCATCCTACCCAAGCTGGCTTTGATCAGTCGGTACAGATGCAGCAAGAAGGACATGGATTCTATGTCGGTAAGCTCGCCAACAATATTACAGGGCGCTGGCATGTTTCTTTGGAAGAGCCTAAAGCTCAATGGCGGCTGATGGGTGATTGGGTAGCCGATCGCCCTCAAGCTTTGGAGTTAGCAAGTCATAACGGCTAATTTTTTTATCATTACGTTACTGGGAGGTGACTTATGGCATGGCAAGAACTGTTTACGTCGGATATTGGCTTACTGAGCCTATTTACGATTGGTTTCGTTTTAGTCATGGGTGCTTATTTCAGCAAATTTGTTGCTAAACATGTTGCAGAAGAAGAAGCAAGCACTAAGAAATAAGAACGAGTTGTAGTTGTTGTATTTAAAGATAAAGCCCTTGTGTGATACACAAGGGCTTTATCTTTAAATGGGGGGCATGTTAGTGAATGTTAATCCAACAACAGAAGAGTCTAAAGAACAACAAGGAATACAGTCAATAGAAATCGGCTTAAGGTTGCTCAAGGCAATTGCAGCTTATGGTCGACCAATAAAATTACGTGATTTGGCTGCCAATACAGGAGTTTCCTCGGCAAAGGCACATCGTTACTTGGTGAGCTTGTTGCGCACTGGTCTTGTGCGTCAAGATAAACAGGATAGCCGCTATGCGTTGGGCGATTTTGCATTGGAACTCGGCTTGGTTGCTTTACGTAGCCTTGATCCTGTGCAACTTGCCCGCCCGATTTTGCAGGATTTATGTGATGAGATTGGTGAGACGGTTGCTTTAGCGGTATGGGGTGGGCGTGGGGCAACAATTGTGCATACCGTTGATGCCGGGGATGCGATTACTGTTAGTTTACGAATCGGTGCAATTCTGCCGCTTACTACCTCTGCAACTGGACGTAATTTTGCTGCGTTTGCCCGCATTCCTGC
>CAZOBT010000282.1:0-2985 GCA_964578025.1 uncultured Rhodocyclaceae bacterium
GGATTCTATTTTTTGAACATTGGCGCGAAGAAGAAATTATGAAATCCATCACCGATCCCTTCATCCATGAAGCCCTCGGCGAAATTCAGAATTTGAGCCAAAACGAAGGAGCGCGTTGGGATGCGTTTGTGCGCGAACGGGCGTTACGGGATGAAAACAGCCAACTCGCGGCGGCGCGGAAAGAGGGCTTGGCAGAAGGCTTAGAACAAGGTCGCTTGGTGGGGAAAGAGGAAGGCTTACAGGAGGGGATGGAGAAAGGCCATTTGGTTGGGTTGAATGAGGGCTTGGAAAAAGGGCTGCAAGAAGGCTTATCTACCGCGCTTGCCCGTCTTATCGCCGCTGGAATCCCCGAAGTCCAAGCCCGGCAGATGTTGGGCTTAAGCTGAACGGAGAACTCATAAACACGTAGCCCGGGGGAGCGGAGCGAGTCTGGGGCTTTTGTGGTGTGGGCGATAGTATTTGGTCTATAAGCCAAAATAGAATGCTAATCGTTCTATAGCAGCCATTTTTTAATTTGGTCTGAAAATTAAGCATCTGCCCCGGACGCGCTACGCGCCTCCGGATTAGTGTTTTTACTCCCCAAACAACCGCGCCAATTCCACGCCCGGTTCGGGGGCGCGCATGAAGGCTTCGCCTACGAGGAAGGCGTTGACGTGGTGTTGACGCATTTGGGCTACGTCGTCGGGGCGGAGGATGCCGCTTTCGGTGATGACGATACGCTCGGCGGGGATGCGCTCCAGTTGAGCTAGCGTAGTGTTTAAGCTGACTTCAAAGGTGCGCAGATTGCGGTTGTTGATGCCGATGAGTGGCGTTTGCAGTTGCAGGGCAATGTCCAACTCGCCCGCATCGTGGCTTTCGACCAAGACTGCCATGCCCAATTCCTGTGCAATGCCTTCCATCTCTTGCATTTGGCTCAAGCTCAAGGCGGCAACAATCAGCAAAATCGCATCCGCCCCCATCGCTCGCGCTTCATAAACTTGGTAGGGATCGACCAAGAAATCTTTGCGCAACACTGGCAAATTGCAGGCGGCGCGGGCGGCTTGTAGGTACTCTGGCGCACCTTGGAAATACGGCTTATCGGTTAATACCGACAAACACGCCGCCCCATGTGCGGCATAGCTTTGCGCAATCTCGGCAGGTTGAAAATCCGGGCGAATAATGCCTTTTGACGGACTGGCCTTTTTGATCTCGGCAATAATCGCTGATTGGTCTGAGTTGATTTTTTGCCGAATTGAGCCAGTAAAATCGCGCTTATTCGCTGGATTGCTAGTTTGGTCTATCGCTTTGGCTTGCATCTCAGCGAGCGAGCACCCTGCTTTGGCGGTGGCGACTTCTTCGACTTTTGTGGCGAGGATTTTTTGCAGAATATCGCTCATGCTGCCACCTGCCGCGTGTAGTTAACAAACTCTTCGACTTTGGCGCGGGCGGCACCGCTGGCAAGGGTCTCTTGTGCTAAGACGACTCCAGCGGCAAGGCTGCTGGCTTTGCCTGTGACATACAAACTTGCGCCCGCATTTAAGGCCACGATGTCGCGGGCGGGGCAGGTTTGGTTGTCTAAAGCCGCGAGCAACATCGCTTTGGAAGTGTTGATGTCGGCAACTTGCAAGGCGGAAATTGGCGCAGGGGTCAGGCCGAATTGTTCGGGGGTGACTTCATATTCACTGACAACACCGTCTTTTAATTCGCCGACTAAGGTCGCGCCCGCTAAGGAAATTTCGTCTAAGCCTTCGCGCCCAAACACGGTTAAAGCGCGTTGGCTGCCTAAGCGTTGCAAAACGCGCACTTGAATCCCCACTAAATCCGGGTGGAATACGCCTAAGACTTGGTTTGGCGCACTGGCGGGGTTGGTCAAGGGGCCGAGGATGTTGAAAATGGTGCGCACGCCCAATTCACGGCGTACTGGTGCAGCGTATTTCATCGCGCTATGGTGATTCGGCGCAAACATAAAACCTACGCCCGTGGCGGCGATACAGGCGGCGACTTGCTCGGGTTGCAGGTTGATATTTGCTCCCAAGGCTTCCAAGACATCGGCACTGCCCGATTGGCTCGACACCGACCGCCCGCCATGTTTTGCCACTCGCGCTCCTGCGGCAGCGGCGACAAACATTGCCGCCGTGGAAATATTAAAGGTATGCGCCCCATCGCCGCCCGTACCACAGGTATCGACCAAGGCGGTGGTATCGGTGAGTGGGACTTTGGTCGAGAGCTTGCGCATGACCGACGCAGCGGCGGCAATTTCGCCAATCGTTTCTTTTTTAACGCGCAGACCAGTAATGATGGCGGCAATCATCACCGGGGAAACTTCACCGCTCATGATTTGCTCCATCAAGGACACCATTTCTTCATGGAAGATTTCGCGGTGTTCAATGACGCGGGCAAGGGCGGCTTGGGCAGAAAAAACAGGGACTTGGCTCATTTGGCGTGCTCCAATAAGAAGTTATTTAACAAATCATGACCGCGTTCGGTGAGGATAGATTCTGGGTGAAATTGCACCCCTTCCACCGCCAAGGTTTTATGGCGCACCCCCATGATCTCGCCATCCTCTGTCCATGCCGTGACTTCCAAGCAGTCGGGGCAAGTCGCACGGTCAATGGCTAAAGAATGGTAGCGCGTACAGGTCAAAGGATTGGGCAAGCCGCGAAATACGCCCATATCTTTGTGATGCACCGGCGAGGTTTTGCCGTGCATGAGTTGTTGCGCATGAACGATTTTGCCGCCAAAAGCTTCACCAATCGCCTGATGCCCCAAACACACGCCGAGCAGCGGAATCTTGCCCGCAAACGCCTTAATCGCCGCCAAGGACACCCCCGCCTGCGCCGGAGCGCAAGGGCCAGGAGAAATCACTAAATATTGCGGCGCGAGAGCCGCAATTTCATCAAGGGTAATCGCATCATTACGATAAACCCGCACCTCCTGCCCCAACTCACCAAAATATTGGACGATGTTGTAGGTAAAGGAATCGTAGTTATCAATCATTAATAACAT
>CAZOBT010000283.1:0-2977 GCA_964578025.1 uncultured Rhodocyclaceae bacterium
ATGTGGGCATGGAATTTTCCTGACGATACGCCGCTCGCGCCCATCGCCCTTGAAACCGCTTGGCAGCATTATGCAAAAACACTGAATATAGCCGGGCAACGCGCTAAAACTTGGCAACAAGAATTAGCGGCACAAGGCGATTTGACGCGGAGTCTGGTCAGTTTTGTGCGGGATTTGCTATAATTCTCCGTTTATTTTCTAGCACTTAGATACGGGAAAACCGCATGAAAACCGCACAAGAACTCCGCATGGGCAACGTGATTATGGTCGGCAACGATCCTTTAGTCGTGATGAAGGCCGAATACAACAAATCCGGTCGTAACGCCGCCGTGGTCAAAATGAAGATGAAGAACTTGCTCACCGGCGCAGGTAGCGAGTCCGTGTATAAGGCCGATGACAAGTTTGAAGTGGTGGTTTTAGATCGTAAAGAAGTGACCTACTCTTACTTTGCTGATCCCATGTATGTGTTTATGGACGCTGAATTCGAACAATTCGGAGTTGAAGCCGAAAACATGGAAGACGCATTAAAGTATTTGGAAGATGGCATGGCCTGCGAAGTGGTGTTCTACAACGGCAAAGCCATCTCTGTGGAATTGCCTAACTCCGTAGTGCGCGTGGTTGAATACACCGAACCCGCTGTAAAAGGTGATACCTCTGGCAAGGTAATGAAGCCTGCCCGTATTGCACCAAGCGGCTACGAATTGTCTGTTCCCGCTTTCGTTGAAATCGGTGACAAGATCGAAATCGACACCCGTACCAACGAATACAAAAACCGCGTCAAGTAAGCACGAAATCACGACAGCGTTAAGTTATTCCAGCAGTACCTAGCAATACCCAAAAAGGAGCGATTGATTCGCTCCTTTTTACATGGATGTGTCACTGAAATTTCACTAACACGTCACGGCGTTGTCACAGCCGCTCTCTACAGTTTCTCCTCATTAGATCGGGATTACCCCAAGACAACAAGGAGAAACGACGATGAATCGGATCGAAACTTTCAGCGCAGGCCGCATTCCTACGGCTCGTCCCCAGTTGCGTGTGAGTTTGGCGCATACACCATCCGAAATTGAAGAAGCACAACGTTTGCGTTACCGCGTGTTTGCAGGCGAAATGGGAGCGGTCTTGAATAGCCCTACACCGGGTGTAGATCATGATATTTATGATCCTTTCTGTGAACATCTCATTGTGCGCGACGAAAACACCACCGACATTGTGGGTACATATCGCATCCTGCCCCCACACCAAGCCCGCCGCATTGGGTATTACACCGAAAACGAATTTGACCTCACTCGCTTGTATTACTTACGCCCGCGCTTGGTAGAAATTGGGCGGTCTTGTGTGCATCCTGACTATCGCAGCGGCGCAACAATTACCTTGTTATGGGCGGGTTTAGCGCAGTATATGCACCAGCATGGTTATGATTATTTAGTTGGCTGTGCTTCGATTAGCATGGTGGATGGTGGGCATAATGCAGCAAGTTTGTATCAGTCCTTGAAAACGCATCTTTGCCCCTTGGAATATCGTGTGTTCCCACGTTGTCCATTGCCAATGGCCTCTTTACGCCAAGATCAAACCCCCGAAGTCCCAGCCTTGATTAAAGGCTATTTACGCGCCGGAGCATGGATTTGTGGCGAACCCGCTTGGGATCCTGATTTCAATACCGCCGATTTACCAGTGTTATTGCCGATGGCACGCTTAAACAAACGTTATGCCAAACACTTTATTGGTGAGGCGAACTAATGGCTGTTGCTGCTTCTACCTTAGTGCAAGCCCCTATGACCCGCCAATGTTGGCGATGGTTAAGGGTAGTCTGGCGTTTGCTGCTGGGTGTCTTGATTGTTGCCTGCCTCTTTCCGTGGTTGAAGCTCTCGCAAAAACGCCGTTTGCGCCAATGGTGGTCGGCAGCGTTACTCAATGACTTAGGAGTCAGCCGCCACTTCACCACAAAATCATTGCCAACACAGCGAAACAGTCAGTCTGTGACTTGCTCATGCGGCAAACTGTTTGTGTCCAACCATATTTCTTGGTTAGATATTTTTGTAATCAATGCCTATACACCTGTCGCCTTCATTGCCAAGAGTGACGTGCGCGATTGGCCTGTGCTTGGTTGGCTAGCAGCACGCAATGAAACTGTATTTTTACAGCGTGGCAATGGGCGAGAAGCCAGTCGAATGAATGATTGCGTAGCCATGCACTTACAAAGTGGGCAACAAATTGCGCTGTTTCCTGAAGGCACAACCTCAAACGGGGAAAGCGTTTTGCCCTTCCATCGCGCTTTATTTCAGGGAGCGATTGCGGTAGAAGCCCCGATTCAACCGTTGGCAATTGCGTATTTCTCTAAGGGCAAAGTACGTAGCGATGCTCCGGCCTACACCATAGAAGTATCGCTAATCAGTAGCCTACGCCAAATTATTGCCAGTCCTGAGTTATCTGTTGAGTTGCAACAACTGCCATCTTTGTTGCCACAAGGTCAAGACCGCCGTGAGTTAGCCACACAAAGCCATGCCGTTATTCATCACGCAGTGACTCAAATACTACTGCAAGACCCGGCGCAACATTCTCTTACAATTTCGTCGTCCTTATTTACTTCTCCGGCTCACCCGTATTCATGTTAGTATCGCGGTCGATTTGGGGCCGACCTGGCTTCGACGTGGGTTACAAAGCAGAGTAGGGCGTGCCGAGGGCCAGTCACCTCGTAAATCCATCTGGAACAATACAAACGCCAACGACGAGCGTTTTGCTCTAGCCGCTTAATTGCGGTAGACCGCTGCACCGGACGGCTGACAGGCCGGGCTAGGCAACTAGCAGCAGCGTCATAGATGTCAGATAAGGGTGTGCCCTGTCGCGTGGTACACCTCGAAAATTTAGCGAATCGCCCAAAGCAAGCCTGTTTGGTTGGCGTGTCAGGGTTAAAGCACAAATAAATCAAACTACGCATCGTAGAACTACCTGTAGAGGGCTTGCGGACGCGGGTTCG
>CAZOBT010000284.1:0-1452 GCA_964578025.1 uncultured Rhodocyclaceae bacterium
CAAAAGAAGCGCGTAAATCAGTACTCTACGCTTCAGGCTTCGTTGGCTACTTCTTCAACGTGATCTTCATCATGGGCTTGACCGCGATCATCATCGTGGGACAAGACCCCGCCTTCTTTGAAGGTGGCGAGATTGGCAAAAAGCTGATCGGTGGCGGCAACATGGTAGCCATGCACTTGGCGAAAGCCGTCGGTGGCGACATGTTGTTAGGCTTCTTAGCCGCTGTGGCCTTTGCCACGATTTTGGCGGTGGTTTCTGGTTTGGCTCTGGCAGGTGCGTCAGCGATTTCGCATGACATCTACGCTCGCGTCATCAAAAAAGGCGAAGCTTCTGAAGAAGCTGAAATCCGCGTCTCCAAAATTGCTACGATTTGCTTGGGCTTTGTCGCCATCATCTTAGGCATCTTGTTTGAGAAGATGAACATTGCGTTTATGGTTGGCTTGGCCTTCGGTGTTGCGGCGGCGGCTAACTTCCCTGTGTTAATCCTCTCCATGTACTGGCGTGGTTTGACCACCAAGGGTGCGTTAGCAGGTGGTTACAGTGGCTTAGTGTCTGCTGTGGTTTTCGTGCTGTTCTCCAAGTCTGTTTGGGTCGATGTGCTCGGTAACAAAGCCGCGCTCTTCCCCTACACCCAGCCCGCACTGTTTGCGATGCCTATCGCTTTCTTGATGGCTTACATCTTCTCCAAGATGGATGGCAGCGAAGCGGCAAAAGCTGAAATCGAAGCCTTTGAAGATCAGTATGTGCGTGCGCAAACGGGTTATGGTGCAGCGACAGCAAGCAATCACTAGTAAAATCTAGCGTAAGAATCTAGACCAAATCTAGTTTCTTGATAAATACCCCGTTATCCTTGTGATACGGGGTATTTTTTTATTTAGACCAAATAAAAAATAAACGCCGCTATTGGGTGTTTTGGGTATTGGCGGCGTTTGGGTAGGGATGGTTTAACAGTGATTTATGGCATTGGCTGTTTACAATGCAGCGTCCTCCTCATCCAGCAGTTTCCCCATTGAAATTCCAAAAGCTAAAGCCAGCTTCTCCAAATTATCTAAAGAAATGTTTCTCGCTCCTCGTTCCACATGAGCAATGAAGCTGCGATCAAGTCGTGCTTCAAACGCTAATTGCTCTTGTGACCAAGAACGTTCTGCCCGTAAACGTTTGAGATTTAAAGCGAGGCGGGTGCGAGCACTATAGATGGTAGACACGGTGTAATTGTTCTTTGACATTGTTGTTATATTCACCATTTATTGTGCTTACTGCAGCAGTTTTTAAGTCACCATCGTTGACAGCCTGTAAATAATTGTTTCATAAACAAAAAGCATAGCAGGGACTCACTTAGCGATTGGAAACCATTCTTCCAACATAATCACCCGAGGGTAATTGCCCAGCGACAGGGAATGGAATTGCCCCTAAAACACCAAATAAACTGTCATGGGTTAAATGACATCGACG
>CAZOBT010000284.1:1552-2976 GCA_964578025.1 uncultured Rhodocyclaceae bacterium
TCTTGCAGTAATAGGTGTTGTCGCCCGTAGGCTCTGGCCTCTTCTGAACGCCCTTGGCGAGCTAAGGTGGCACTGAGTTGGTCAAAGAGGGCATTCACCAATTCGGTAATCACCACATCCCAACTGGCCGCACCGGGTTGTTGTCGGAATAAACGCATCACGCCCGGATACCACGGGCTGTCGCTACGCTCTAACAACCATCGCCAATCAACGCCCGCATCGGGGAGCAAAACCCAGCACGGTTTGTTTAATGCCCCGGTTAAATGCGCAATCGCTGAATCGACAGTAATCACCAAATCCAATTGGCTAATAATCGCGGCGGTATCAGCAAAATCTTTAATTTCGCTGGCAAATTCAACAATCGTCTGCCCGGCGGGCGGGAATTTAGCCTCGGCTTCACCTTCGCCTTTTTGCAGGCTGATAAACGACACCCCCGGCACTTGCCACAGTGGGGCGAGTGCTGAAAGGTGTGGCAGCGAACGGCGAAAATCATTGCCATGATTCGGACGACCTTTCCACACTAAGCCAACACGCAAGCCCGCTGTCGGCAAACGTGGCGACCACAGGGCTTGACGTTGTGCTTCAGCCAATAAATACGGTAAACGGGCAGGCATTGTGGCTAAATCGGTTTGGCAATAACGCGGCAAGCTAAGCAACATCGACCAATAGTCATGCAGCTCTAAGGCCACTTGTTCGCCCTCGGCGGCAACAACCAGTTGATCTACCCCGTTTAATCCCTGAAAAATTGTGCCTAAGGCCGGGCTGCACACCAACGTAACACGGCTTGCCCCACGGGCTTTTAATTCGGGCAGAAACCGTACAAACTGGAATTTGTCGCCAAACCCCTGTTCAGGCCAAATCAGAATCGACTTACCTTGCAACGACTCACCTTGCCACATGGGAAAGCTAAAGCGTGGGGGCGGTACGATGGGGGGTTTTTGTGGCGAGCTTTGATAACGCCCATCGTAATGCGTCCAACCTTCGGCAAATCGTCCTTGGCTCAGTAAGACCATCCCCAAGCCCATGTGGGCAGACCCATTGTCTGGCTCAAGAGCCAAGGCACGGCGATAAGCGGTTTCCGCTTCTGCCCATTTCCCTTGCTCTTTGCAGATTACCGCGAGATTCATCCAGCTTGGGGCGTTATTGGGCATGATGGCTAATACTTGTGTGACTGCCGCTTCTGCTGCAACTAAGCGATCAAGGTGACGCAAGCAAATTGATAGCTCGGTAAGAGCTTGTACGCTCTGTGGTTTTCGCGCTAACACCGCTTGCCACGCTGCTACCGCCCCATGAAAATCCCTCTGCTTTTGTAAACTTTGTGCATAGGCCACGCTACCAAGGCTAGGCATTGGCAGCAGTTGCCCTGTGTATTCCCGGTCGTTGGGAGGCGTTGGTATATGAGCTAGGTCTTTTGCCCATGCTAA
>CAZOBT010000285.1:0-2972 GCA_964578025.1 uncultured Rhodocyclaceae bacterium
GGCAAATTTGCCACTGGGCGCGTCCATCATGTAAGTCCAGCACAAATTGCCATGCGGCAAATTCGGGCGACCCGGCCAGCGCAAGCTGGATAACACTGGGTCTGGCAAGTTTTTGATCGACAAGCGACGGTTCGCGTCGCTCATAAAATCTTGCGGATGATTCGCATCCGGTGCAGCGGGGGTTTCGGGTTGGCTAGATTCCACCGATAACACTGAACCTAAAACGCTATTCGGGCGATAGGTTGCCAAGCCTTTGAGACCAGACTTCCAAGCGGTCATGTACAGGTCTTGGAAGTTTTCGTAAGGGTAGTCGGCAGGGACGTTAACCGTTTTGGAAATGGCGGTATCAATATACGGCGCGACCGCTGCCACCATGTCTTTGTGGGCGGCGGCAGAAATTTCGAGGGCGGTGACAAAGTAATCGGGCAAATTGCTCACATCGCCCCCGATATGACGATACAAACGCCATGCGTAATCTTCCACCGCATATTCTTTTAACGTGCCATCGGGCATACGTTTTTTGCGGTTATACGTCCAAGAAAACGGAGGTTCGATGCCGTTCGAGGCATTATCGGCGAAGGCTAAAGAAATTGTGCCGGTTGGTGCGATGGACAACAAATGTGAATTGCGTAAGCCATGTTTGCGAATTTCGGTTTTCACTTCAGCGGGCAAACGTGAAGCGAAGTTGCCACCAGAGAGATACAACTCGGCATTAAACAAGGGGAATGCCCCGCGTTCTTTTGCCAACTCCACTGAGGCCAAATAGGCGGTGTCACGCATAAATTCGGAAATCTTGCTTGCCATGACTTGCGCCTCTGCGCCATCGTAACGCAAGCGCAGCATGACTAAAGCATCACCAAGGCCAGTAAAGCCCAAGCCAACGCGACGTTTGCTGGCGGCTTCAGCGGCTTGTTGTTCTAAGGGCCAATGCGTGGCTTCTAAGACGTTGTCCAACATCCGCACAGAGACTTTAACCACCTCGGCAAAGGCCGCGAAATCAAAGCTGGCTTTTTCGCTAAAGGCATCACGGACAAACAAGGTCAGGTTGATTGACCCTAAGCAGCAGCAACCATATGGGGGCAAAGGCTGTTCGGCACAGGGGTTGGTTGCATCAATGACTTCGCAGTAATACAAGTTGTTATCGCGGTTAATGCGGTCAAGGAAGAGGATTCCGGGTTCGGCGTGGTCGTAGGTCGACTTCATCACCTGATCCCACAAATCACGCGCCTTCACTTTGCGATAGACCCACATGCCATCATCACGGCAATACGCGCCGTCATGCTTCATTTCGTGATCGGGTTCAGCGCGATGCACCAATTCCACGCTTAAATCTTGCTCAACCGCCCGCATAAACTCATCGGTAACACCGACGGAGATATTGAAGTTGCTTAAATCGCCTTTGTCTTTAGCGTGGATAAATTCTTCAATATCGGGGTGATCGCAACGCAATACTCCCATTTGCGCCCCCCGCCGTGCGCCCGCAGATTCCACGGTTTCGCAAGAACGGTCAAACACGCGCATGTAGGAAACAGGGCCAGAAGCGCGGGAATGTGTGCCTTTAACCACCGCACCAATTGGGCGAATGCTGGAAAAATCGTAACCCACACCCCCGCCACGGCGCATGGTTTCAGCGGCTTGGGCAAGGGCGGTGTAAATGCCGGGGCGACCATCGACGGTTTCAACAATCGAATCACCCACGGGCTGCACAAAGCAGTTAATCAGTGTGGCTTGTAAATCTGTCCCGGCGGCTGAGTTAATACGCCCGGCTGGCACAAAACCATTTTCTTGCGCCCATAAAAAACGGGCTTCCCATTGCGCCCGTTCTTTTTCCTTTTCTTGGGCAGCTAAAGCATGGGCAACTCGTCGTCTTACGTCTTGAATCGTTTTTTCTTTGCCCTTGGCATATTTTTCAAGTAAGACTTCACTGGAGATTTCTTGTTCCGATAGGGTAGATGGCAGCATGTTCGCCGGAATTTCCGGCGTATCGGTCTTAGAAATTTGGTCAGCAACAAGGCTCATGGTATCTCCAACAGATGCGTAACAGGTACAGTAAAAGAGGCTTTAAAAACGTTTTTGCGCAAAAATAAAACCGGGCTAACCCCGATTGATCGGCGCGAAAGCTACTACATCTAGTGGGCAAGGGCAACTTGTTGACTAAATAGCGGATCAATGCGTTTGCTAGGTTCACTTTGTGTTGCAACGCAAAAAAGCCTTGTAAAACCGTACCCTGCCGTATTTACAATTTTTTTTGCGGCATGGTCACGCTAACTTTGCAGGTACAATGCGCCGCGCCAAAAATTTCCCTAAAAATTGATTAAGCTTGACGACCGCAATCCCACTCAATTTACATAAATCTATCAAAGAGAAAGAGGCTTTTTATGTCCGACCTTACTCCTAGCTCAAACCATGCCGTTGATGTTGGCTTAGACAACTTTCAAGCCGAAGTTTTACAAGGTTCTTTCGCTGCGCCCATCGTTATCGATTTCTGGGCACCGTGGTGCGGCCCCTGCCAAACCTTAAAACCAATGTTAGAAAAATTGGCAGAGGAATACGGTGGGCAATTCCGTTTGGCGAAAATCAATGTCGACGAAAACCAAGACCTCGCCGCTGAATTTGGTATCCGTAGCATTCCTGCGGTGCGTGTCGTCGCCGAAGGGCGTTTGATCGACCAGTTTGATGGCGCGTTGCCCGAAGGCCAATTACGCGCTTTCCTAGGGCGTTTCCTGCCGCCGTTAGAGGGTGAGCTAGAGGGCAACGCCGACGTGCAAGCCAACGGGGCAGAAAACGCCGCAGCAACGCCAGAAGCCGTGCTTGATCCAGAAGATGCCGCGCCCCAAATTTTGCCCGTTGATACCAGTGCTTTTGATGCCGCCTTAGCCGCCAACCCCGACGACCACGCCGCCCGCCTCGCTCTTGCTGATACCTTAGCCAGTGCTGGACATTACCGCGCCGCGCTTGAAGCTGCCTTGGAC
>CAZOBT010000286.1:0-2961 GCA_964578025.1 uncultured Rhodocyclaceae bacterium
AGGTCAAGTTCAGGTCAACACGATCATGTTATTGCGATGAATTAACTCTGGCTCATCGACATAGCCCAAGATCGCTTCAATTTCTTGGCTCGATTTACGCGCAATCAAGCGCGATTCGCCACTGCCATAATTGGCGAGGCCACGCGCAATTTCTTTGCCGTCGCTGTTCATACAGGCCACCGCCGCCCCGCGTTCAAACTCGCCTTGCACTTCGACTACACCAATCGGCAACAGGCTACGCCCTTCCAGCAAAGCTTGCACTGCGCCCGCATCCAGCACGAGTTTTCCGGCGGTTTGTAAGTGGTCAGCCAGCCATTGCTTGCGTGCGGCTAAGGGTTGGGTCGAGGCAATCATCAACGTCCCGACCGACTCGCCCGCGCCTAAACGCACTAAGACATCGGCTTCACGCCCACTGGCAATCACGGTATGCGCTCCGCTGGTGGCGGCACGTTTGGCGGCGAGAACCTTGGTAATCATCCCGCCTTTGCCAATGCTTGAGCCTGCCCCACCTGCCATTGCTTCGTATTGCGGATCACCGGCTTTGGCTTCGGCAATCAAGCTCGCGCTCGGGTCTTTGCGTGGATCAGCGGTATATAAGCCGGATTGATCGGTCAGGATAATTAAGGCATCGGCTTCGACCAAGTTGGCAACCAACGCGCCCAAGGTGTCGTTGTCGCCAAACTTAATTTCATCGGTAACGACGGTATCGTTTTCATTGATGATCGGAATGACCCCCAAGCCCATCATCGTCGTTAAAGCGGAACGGGCATTGAGATAGCGCGTGCGGTCAGCTAAATCGGCATGGGTCAGCAACACTTGCGCCGTGACTAAACCATGTTGCGCAAATGCCCCTTCATAAACCTGCGCCAACCCCATTTGCCCCACTGCCGCAGCGGCTTGTAATTCGTTCAAGGCATGAGGCCGCTGTGTCCAGCCTAAACGTTGCATCCCACAGGCAATCGCCCCGGAAGAAACGAGTAAGACCTCTTTACCCTGTGCGCGTAAGGCCGCAATTTGCCGCGCCCATTCGTTAATGGCATGAAGATCAAGCCCCGTGCCATTATTGGTCACGAGAGCTGACCCCACTTTCACGATTAAACGTTGTGCTTGTGCTAATACCGTCATCTTAATTACGCTACTTTCACCTGACTTGTTAATGCCTAGCGGTTAACCCTCAGCCTTGTCGCTGGCGGCGGTTTCCGTTGCTGCTTCTGCCACATCACCCGAAACCGCATCACCCAAAATTTCTGGATCAAGCGGCGTGAGTTCGCTGTCGTCAATCTCAGCGTTATCTTCATCCTCGGCAGGCGGTGGGCTGAGTTTTTCGATGGCCTCTTGCACCTGCATCACCAACGGACGACAACCTGTGCCATCAATTGCCGAAATGGTAAACACTGGGCCGTCATAGTCACTGGCAGCGCGGTAGGCACTTAAAAAGTCGTTGATCCGGCTTTCGCGCTCTTCTTCCGGCACAAGGTCAAGTTTGTTTAACACCAGCCAACGCGGTTTGTTGGCTAAGGTTTCACTATGCTTGCGTAATTCTTCCACAATCGCCAAGGCATCATGCACCGGATCAGCCTCAGGGTCGAAGGGAGCAATATCGACCAAATGCAGCAAGATACGGGTGCGTTGCAAATGCTTTAAGAAACGCACGCCTAAACCCGCGCCATCTGCCGCACCCTCGATCAAACCGGGCACATCCGCCACGACAAAGCTACGGTTCTCATCCGCACGCACCACGCCCAAATTCGGGTGCATGGTGGTAAAGGGATAATCCGCCACTTTGGGACGCGCTGCCGAAATCGCACGAATCAAGGAGCTTTTCCCAGCGTTGGGCAACCCCAACAAGCCAACGTCTGCCAGCACTTTCAATTCGAGTTTTAATTCGTATTCTTGCCCAGGCTGTCCGGGCGTACATTGGCGGGGAGCGCGGTTGGTACTGGATTTAAAGTGAATATTGCCTAAACCGCCTTGCCCACCTTTAGCGAGCAAAATGCGCTTGCCATCATGGTCAAGGTCAGCCAATACCTGTTCGGTGGTTAAATCGGTAATCACGGTCCCAACTGGGAAACGCAGGGTAATGTCGTCCCCAGCAGCTCCATAACAATCTTTACTGCTACCGCTTTGCCCATTACGGGCTAAGAATTTGCGGGTATAGCGATAGTCCACCAGGGTATTGATATTGCGGTCGGCAACTGCCCAAATGCTCCCGCCTTTGCCGCCATCCCCACCATCAGGGCCGCCCCGGGGAATGTACTTTTCCCGCCGGAACGAAGCGACTCCGTTACCACCTTTCCCGGCGCAGACGTAAATCTTCGCTTCGTCGATGAATTTCATGTAAGTAACTTAAATAATTAAACCAAGAAATTAAAAAGCCCTATCTTGCGATAGGGCTGTCTGCTACCTATTTGCCACTTGCTTGCCACACTCGCCACTAAATCACGTCGCAATAACGTTAATTAGCTGAGACGGCAAAAGGGACAAATTAAGCCGCTTCAGGAACGATAACTACGGTGCGGCGGTTTTTCGCGCCACGCACCGTAAATTGCACCGTGCCGTCCACCAAGGCGAACAAGGTGTGATCTTTGCCACAACCAACGTTCTCACCGGGGTGGAATTCCGTACCGCGTTGGCGAACTAAGATGTTGCCAGCTAAAACGAACTGACCACCGTAGCGTTTTACGCCAAGTCGTTTGGATTCTGAGTCGCGGCCGTTACGGGAACTACCGCCAGCTTTTTTGTGTGCCATGGATTTACTCCTTAAATTACATTCTGACGGTGTTACGTTTAGCCAGCGATGCTGTCAATACGCAACTCGGTGTAGTTCTGACGGTGGCCTTGATGCTTTTGGTCGTGCTTACGACGCCGCATCTTGAAAATCTTCACTTTGTCGTGACGACCATGAGAAATCACAGTGGCTTTAACAGCAGCACCTGCAACGATGGGGGCACCGATCTTAAC
>CAZOBT010000287.1:0-2946 GCA_964578025.1 uncultured Rhodocyclaceae bacterium
GAAGGCTGCTTAATTTTGTGTTTTCTTGGGGAACAATTCTCCCCAAAACAGCAAAAAGCGGCTTGAGTAAGTGGCCACCCCTTATGGGTGGCCTTGAGACATTTATAGTGTCTCAACTGAATAGTGTTTAATTTAAGAGGTTAATATGCCCCGTCGTCGTGAAGTACCCAAACGTGACATCCTGCCCGATCCTAAGTTCGGTAGCCAAGAAGTTTCCAAATTCATCAATGCCATCATGCAAAGCGGCAAGAAGTCTGTTGCTGAACGCATCGTTTATGGCGCGTTTGACGTAATCGCTGCTAAGGGCGGCAAAGACCCCTTGGAAGTTTTCTCTGCTGCGATGGGCAACGTCAAGCCCTTAGTGGAAGTTAAGTCCCGCCGCGTTGGTGGTGCTAACTACCAAGTGCCTGTGGAAGTTCGTCCTGCTCGTCGTGCTGCCTTGGCAATGCGTTGGTTGCGCGAATCTGCTCGTAAGCGTTCTGAAAAATCCATGGGTCAGCGTTTAGCCGCTGAAATGATGGAAGCCGCTGAAAATCGTGGTGGTGCTGTGAAGAAGCGTGACGAAGTTCACCGTATGGCTGAAGCCAACAAGGCTTTTGCTCACTTCCGCTTCTAAAACGTTTGTAACGTTTCCCGAGCATAATCCCTTATTTTTTGAAGGTTGAATCGTGGCACGTAAGACCCCTATTGAGCGTTACCGTAATATCGGTATTAGCGCGCACATTGACGCTGGTAAAACTACAACTACCGAGCGTATTCTTTATTACACCGGTGTTAACCACAAGATCGGTGAAGTGCATGATGGCGCAGCCACCATGGACTGGATGGAACAAGAGCAAGAGCGTGGTATTACCATTACCTCTGCGGCTACCACCTGCTTCTGGAAGGGGATGGCTAGCCAGTTCCCTGAGCACCGCGTCAACATCATCGACACCCCCGGACACGTTGACTTCACCATCGAAGTTGAACGTTCTATGCGTGTGTTGGATGGTGCTTGTATGGTTTACTGTGCTGTGGGTGGCGTACAACCCCAGTCTGAAACCGTATGGCGGCAAGCTAACAAGTACGGCGTTCCCCGCTTGGCATTCGTGAACAAGATGGATCGCTCCGGTGCAAACTTCTTCCGCGTTGTGGAACAAATGAAGTTGCGCTTGAAGGCCAACCCAATTCCCGTCGTGATTCCTATCGGTGCAGAAGACACCTTTGAAGGTGTGGTTGACCTGATGGAAATGAAGGCCATCTATTGGGATGAAGCATCTCAAGGGATGAAGTTCGAGTACCGTGATATTCCTGCTAACTTGCAAGATGATGCACAGACTTGGCGTGAACAGATGGTTGAAGCTGCTGCTGAAGCTTCTGAAGAGCTGATGAACAAGTACTTGGAAGAAGGTGATCTGTCTCGTGAAGACATCATCCTCGGCCTGCGTGCTCGTACCTTGGCTTGCGAAATTCAGCCTATGCTTTGTGGTACTGCCTTTAAAAACAAGGGCGTACAAAAGATGTTGGATGCGGTCATTGAATTAATGCCTTCCCCAGTGGATATTCCTCCAGTCAAGGGCATTTTGGAAAATGAAACCGAAGGCGAGCGTAAGGCGGCTGACGATGCACCTTTCTCCGCTTTAGCATTCAAGATCATGACCGACCCCTTCGTTGGTCAGTTGATCTTCTTCCGTGTGTATTCTGGCGTGGTGAATTCTGGTGATACCGTTTACAACCCAGTTAAGGGTCGTAAAGAACGTTTAGGCCGTATTCTGCAAATGCACGCTAACCAACGTGAAGAAATCAAAGAAGTTCGCGCTGGTGACATCGCGGCAGCCGTTGGTCTGAAAGAAGCTACTACGGGTGATACCCTGTGTGATCCAGCAAATGTGATTACGCTTGAACGGATGATCTTCCCTGAGCCTGTGATTCACGTTGCGGTTGAGCCTAAGACTAAAGCTGACCAAGAGAAGATGGGTTTGGCATTAGGTCGCTTGGCACAAGAAGACCCCTCATTCCGCGTGCGTACCGACGAGGAATCTGGTCAAACCATCATTTCCGGGATGGGCGAATTGCACTTGGAAATTATTGTTGACCGTATGCGTCGTGAATTCAACGTTGAAGCCTCTGTGGGTGCTCCCCAAGTGGCTTATCGTGAATGCATCAAGAAGTCTGTTGAACAAGAAGGTAAGTTCGTTAAGCAGTCTGGCGGTCGTGGTCAGTTCGGTCATGTTTGGATCAAGTTGGAACCAAACGAGCCAGGCAAAGGCTACGAGTTTGTGGACGCGATCAAGGGCGGCAGCGTACCTCGCGAATACATCCCTGCCGTGGACAAAGGTCTGCAAGATGCAATCAGCAGCGGTGTGTTGGCAGGCTTCCCTGTTGTCGATATCAAGTTCACCCTGTTCGATGGTTCTTACCACGATGTTGACTCCAACGAAAACGCCTTCCGTATGGCAGCTTCGATGGCTTTCAAAGATGGTATGCGTAAAGCAACTCCTACTTTGCTTGAGCCAATGATGGCAGTTGAAGTTGAAACCCCAGAAGACTACATGGGTAACGTGATGGGTGACTTGTCCTCTCGTCGCGGTATCGTGCAAGGCATGGAAGACCAAGTTGGTGGTATCAAACTGGTCAAGGCGGAAGTCCCCTTATCTGAAATGTTTGGTTACTCTACGCAGTTGCGTTCTTTGAGCCAAGGTCGTGCAACCTACTCTATGGAGTTCAAGCACTACTCTGAAGCTCCAAAGAACGTTGCTGATGCAGTGATCAACAAGAAGTAATCGTAGTTTGTAATCTTTTTATCGTTTGTTAATTATTATTTGTGTGATTTTTCAGGAGCTTAAATATGGCCAAGGAAAAGTTTGAACGTACAAAACCGCACGTGAACATCGGAACGATCGGTAACGTTGACCACGGAAAGACCACGCTGACCGCTGCAATCACAACCATTTTGTCCAAGAAATT
>CAZOBT010000288.1:0-2942 GCA_964578025.1 uncultured Rhodocyclaceae bacterium
GTTGCCGTAGAAAATCGCCTAAGTCTTGCATACTGGGGTGATCGAAATTCCAATAACCTTGTTGTGCCGCAAGGCCAAGACTGGTGCAAGGGTCTTTGGTTGCCACTAGCGTGGCTAGGGTTTTAGCCTTGGCAAGGTTATTTGGCAAACCAAAAACCCCCTTACTTCCTGCTTCCGGTGTTGGGCAAGATTCTGTTAACGTCTGGACATACGCTTCAACACAGGCACAAATCGGTGTGTCTTTTAAAGTATCAAGAAATTTGTTTTCTAACATACCAGCGCGTGCTTCACCGGGACAAAGATATATCCCAACCCTTACGGAATTATTAGCTTCAATTTCCCCAATTTGTTCAGGGACAGGCTGTTGATTTTCACGCAAATAATGTTGAATGCTTTCAAAGCGACTTGCAGCACTGTGGTCAGCATCTTGAATAATGGCATAGGTTATGACTTCAGAAAAACCGGGGGTTTTAATTAAGCTAGGGAAATTTGATTTAAAGGTATCTTTTCCCCCACAGTTAATCACTTGTACATCGTTGATACCTAATGTTGGTAAGAGTTTTTCAAAGACAGAAACTTCATCCTTACCTTCAACCAGCAGCAATTTTTCTTCTTTTATTTGAATGTTCTTCATGATATTCCCCCTCAGCGTACTTCATACTCTGCTTGAATCGCAGCATGTAGTTCGGCGGGTGAATAACGTATCGGGTTAATTTTATTGGTTTTTTTATTTCGGTCTAAGCGAATATAAGAGAACTCAGTTTCTGCTACTTCATGAAAAACAGCTCCGGCAGCGGCTAAACATTCATAACTATGGGTTGTCGCAATAATTTGGACATTTGCTGCTTGTGCCGCCTGATAAATTGCCTGCCATAATGCCTCATGTTTTGTATGGTGAATTCCGTTTTCGATTTCATCAAGCAAGACTAAGCTGTCTTGTTTATTTAGAATAGCCAGAATAATAGTGAGTAGGCGAGATACACCATCGCCCATCAATGAGATAGGAATTTTTCTAGCTAGTCCTGTTAAGCTGGCATGAATAATTGGCACCCCCCCGATAGCTACAACTGATAGTCCGACAATTTTTGGCTCAATAATTTTTAGGGCATCAATAATCGGGGAAACCTTATTTTCTACATCTAACGAGCTGTAACGGTTTGCATCTTCTTGTGGTGCAGTGCGTATTGTGGATGGAATATAAATCGCTTGAAAAACATGTCCATGTTCTGCCTTGTTAATATCAAAATTTATTCCTTGTTGTGTCATTGATAGAAAACACTCTTGAATTTTCTTTTCCCCATAATTGGCTTCTATTTTTAGTGCTGGTATTGGGCTTGCCGTTTGATTAGTCAAGAAATTTTGATTGTCTTTATTATTGATTGAAGCTGTAGAACGAATATGGTTTTCTTGATAGGAAATTATTAGTTTTAGCCATTTGTTTTTTTTGTCTTCTAAGGAAATTGCTATTTTATTTGAGAAGTCAAAAGTATTAAAAGAAGGCCGCCATGAATAGTTGGGATCAAGAGTGATATGTGACACCCCTCGCCAGCCAAAGTGGCGGGACATTAAATCATGGTTAAGCCTATCCATAGCCAAAAATATCGCTTCTAGTACCGTGCTTTTCCCCGCATTGTTTTTTCCGCCGAGCAATAATATTCTTGGGGTTTTATATATTTCCAACTCATCAATGCTTTTATAGTTGGCTATCTTGATTGATTTAAACATTTTTACCCTCTATATCATTTTGAAGTGCGACGGATTGATAAAAACCTTTAATGCCCACCACTCACAAACTCAAATGGAATCGTCAATTTTGTACCGTCTGTGCCGTCGAGTTGCAGTTCTGCCCGCCATTTCATCGCACCTGTAACGCAAATTGGTAGGCTGCTCTTACCTAGGAAGGTTTGGGTATTGGGGGTGTTGGGAGTACTGGGATTTGCCTTGTTTGTTTCGTTGCTTGTGGTGGCAGAAGCTGGAACAGGGTGGAGCGTGCTTTGATTTAACCCCATTTCCATGTCTGCCCCTAAGAAATCAATACTTGCTGCCCGCATTTGCCATCCAGTCACATCAAGTTGCACGCTGAGGGTTTGTAAAGTTGGCAGGGGGCGGGGGGTGATGTTGAGCGTGAGGCTGGCATTATTGGGTAAAGTCACCGCACAAGGGCGTTGATTTAAATCGCAGTTTGGGACGGCTAAACGTTGGCTGACTGGGCTGCTGTTACCAAGTTGAGGGACGAGTTTGCTGCCAAACATCAGCCCTAATAAAGCACATAAGGCCAGACCCGGTAAAACAAGTTGGCGTAGCCATGTTGGCATGACTGTCTCCATCCACGCAAAAATGGGCGCATCTTACCAAAGAACCTAGGCCACGTCTGGCAGGCCGCCTAAATGCTCCTATTTGGTCTATATAATAGGAAGCAAGTAATTATCTGCTTTACTAGGCCAAATTTAATTTGGTCTAATTTTTGTCCAATATATTTCTACCTAACGTATGTTACCCAACACAACACCCTTAGCATGTCGCCCCGGTTGTGGCGCATGTTGTATCGCGCCTTCGATTTCTTCACCGATTCCGGGTATGCCCCACGGCAAACCCGTCGGTGTGCCATGTGTACAACTTTTGCCGGATTTACGCTGCGCCATCTTCACCGACCCCCGCCGCCCCGCGTGTTGCGCAGGTTTACAGCCCAGCCATGAAATGTGTGGTCAAAACCGCGAAGAAGCCTTGCGCTGGCTAGGTGATTTAGAAAAAGCGACGCAACCAATTAAAAAAATTATCAACAAAATGTAATCCATCGCCGATTTCTTACAAATTTGCGCCTTTTATTGTATTTCAAGCTTTTGTTTTCTAGGAAAATGGACAGCTAAGCATTGTCTATTTGCAAGAGGCAAAAATATGAAGTCAAACAAAGGCTTTACCCTTATTGAACTGGTTGTTGTGAT
>CAZOBT010000289.1:0-2937 GCA_964578025.1 uncultured Rhodocyclaceae bacterium
TTACTTTGCATGGGGTGATCCCGCTGCTCACTATGCGGCATGGCAAGCCGAACGTGCCGCCTTAGAAGCAGCGGTATTACGCCATGAAGCTGCCGATACGCCCTTCCCATTTTTAGCCGTCAGTCACAACGCAGCGGCACAACTTGCTTGTGCGCAACGTAGCAGTCAAGCCTATCTTGGTCTCATGCCCAGCGCAGAAGCTCGCCCAGCCACCCGTCCAGCCAATAACTCTGCGCCTCGGCGTTTGCGTTTAGCGTATTTGTCTGGGGATTTCCGCACCCATCCTGTCAGTATGTTGCTGGCAGGGGTGTGGGAAGCCCATGACCCGGCGCAAGTTGAACTCATTGCCATTTCGCTCAATCCTCCCGATCACAGCCCCTTAGGGCAACGGGTGCGGGCGGCGTTTCATGAATTTCATGATCTAGGGCATTTGGGTGATGCGGAATTAGCCCAGCAGCTACAAGCGATGTGCTTAGATATGGTGATTGACCTGATGGGGCATACCCAAGGCAGTCGCCCTGGTGTCTTGGCGCGGCGCGTTGCTCCCATTCAGATCAATTACTTAGGCTTCCCCGGCAGCAGTGGGATGCTGTGGATTGACTATCTGATTGCTGATCCTTTTGTGATTCCACCAACCTTGCAAGCCGGGTATTCCGAAAAGATTCTGTATTTACCCGAATGCTTTCAAGCCAACGATGCCAGCCGTAGCTTGCCCAATACAACACCCAACCGTATGGCCTTGGGCTTGCCCGAAGATGCCTGCGTGTTGTGTTGTTTTAATAACAGTTTCAAGCTAAATCCGCCAATTTTTGTCATTTGGCTTGAGCTATTACACGCTTTTCCGCACACCGTGTTATGGCTTTATGTGGGCGATGAAACGGCAAAAACGGAGTTGCGCCACCACTGCCAAGCCGCCGGGGTTGATCCCGCCCGTTTAATTTTTGCCGCGCATGTGCCGTATGCCGAACATTTAGCCCGCTTGCCCGCTGCGGATTTATTTTTAGACACCCTGCCCTTTAACGGCGGCACAACGGTCAGTGATGCATTGTGGGTCGGTTTGCCCGTGTTAACCTGCACCGGCGAAGCGTTTGCCTCGCGTATGGCAGGGAGTTTGTTAATGGCCTTGGGTTTGCCCGAATTGGTCACAGACGATTTAGCCAGTTACCGCCAACGCGCTTTTTCCCTGCTTTCCCGCCCGACCACCTTACGCGCCTTGCGCCATCATTTGCATTTAGCGCGACGGATTCAGCCGGTGTTTGCTACCACGCGCTTTTGCCGCCATTTAGAGCAAGGCTTGCAACAAATTTGGCAACGCTATGTCGATGGGCTGCCGCCAGAACATACATGGGTACAGGCTCTGCCTTTTACACCCAACGCAGACCTTGCCGTATTGGAAGCCGAAAATCAGCAAGTGGTGCAGCAATTACAGGCGGGAAATTTGCCTGCGGCGGCGAATGGCTTTTTGCGTTTGTTGGAGCAACATCCCGATCAGCCGAGCCTGTGGTGCAATTTGGCAGTCGCGCAGGGCGGTTTGGGGTACAAGGCGGAAATGCTGCATAGCTATGAATATGCTTTCCGCCGCTGGCCTGAATTAAAATTTCTGCGTGGTTTGGTCTTAAATACAAAATTGCAGCTGGCTGCTTGGCAGACATACCAAGTGGAACGTAATAAGCTTTTGGTCTGTATTGCTGAAGGGCGTGAGGCGGATATTCCACTTAACTTGATTGCGGTATCCGATAAAGCAGAGTTACAACAACGTTGTGCCGAAATTTTTGCCCGGCGTTATGCCTTGCCCGGTGATGTCGCCCCCTATGCGCATCCTGTGCCGTCGCAAAACCTTCGCCCTCATGCACCAGACCCTTGCCGTCATGCGCGGCCTTTACGAGTGGGCTACCTATCCCCGGACTTTAAAGATCATGCGGTCAGTCATTTACTGGTGGGGGTGTGGGAAGCGCATGATCCCCGCCAAGTTGAAAGTATCGCCATTGCCTTGAATCCGCCGGATAACTCGGCGACGGGGCAACGGGTGCGGGCGGCGTTTTCGGCATTTTATGATTGGGGGCAGTATGACGATGCCGAGTTGGCGGCACGGATTTATGCCCTGAAATTGGACATTTTGCTCGACCTGGCTGGACATACCAAAGGGGCGCGTCCGGGCGTGTTAGCGCGTCGCCCCGCACCACTACAAATCAACTACTTAGGCTTCCCCGCCACCAGTGGGATGCCGTGGGTGGATTACCTGATCGCTGATCCGTTTTTGATTCCTGAAGCGACCCAAGCCAGTTATAGCGAAAAGATTTTGTATTTACCGGAATGCTTTCAGGCCAATGATACGCGGCGTTATCAAAGCTTCAACCCGCCAACCCGCGCGAGTTTAGGTTTGCCCGAACATGGCTTTGTCTTTTGTTCGTTTAACCAAACCTACAAACTCAATCCAGAAATTTTCTCGACTTGGTTAGCGATTTTGACGGCTGTGCCGCATAGCGTCTTGTGGTTGTATGTACCAGAAGCCTTAGCCCAAGAAAATTTACGCGCAGAAGCCAGCTCGGTGGGTGTCGCGCCCAGCCGCTTAATCTTTGCACCAGCAATGGCTTATGCTGAGCACTTAGCGCGTTTAAGTGTTGCCGACCTCGCCCTCGATACCTTGCCCTTTAACGGCGGTACGACCAGCAGCGATGCCTTATGGGCGGGAACTCCAGTGTTAACCTGTTGTGGCGAAGCCTTTGCCGCCCGTATGGCAGGGAGCTTGTTAATGGCCTTGGGCTTACCGGAGCTAGTCACCGATTCGCTCGCCGCCTACCAAGCCCAAGCCATCCAGCTCGCCCAACAGCCACAACAATTACATGCCTTACGCCAACGCTTACACCAAGCCAAAACCGCTTCCCCAGTCTTCAACAGCGCACGCTTTTGCCGCCATCTGGAAGCGGGGTTATGGCA
>CAZOBT010000290.1:0-2877 GCA_964578025.1 uncultured Rhodocyclaceae bacterium
GATGGCATGATGGCACATGCTAAAAGCTTTGCTGCCGCAGGCATTCCGTTTATTTTCGACCCCGGTCAAGGCTTGCCAATGTTTAATGGCGATGAATTGTTGGAGTTTATTCGCCTTGCTGATTACGCCTGTTTTAACGATTACGAAGCACGTTTGGCCTGTGATCGTACTGGGCAAACCTTGGAACAGTTAGCGACGCAATTATGTGCGCTGATCGTTACTCGTGGTAGCGAAGGCTCAGAAATTTACGCTGACGGTCAACGCATCCATATTCCTTGCGTTAAGGCTTCGCAGGTGGTGGATCCGACCGGCTGCGGCGATGCCTACCGTGCAGGGCTTCTGTATGGTATCAGTCATGGCTATAACTGGGCCACCACCGGACAACTTGCTTCCGTAATGGGGGCATTAAAAATTGCTGAGCGTGGTGGACAAAATCACCGCCCTAGCCGCGAAGATATTGCCGCTTGTTATACTGCTGCATTTGGTTCTGCACCTTGGTAGAAATTCTCAACGCCCAATCCATCCCGCGCTTCCTGCGACATTTTTTTCTTGAAGGTTGTGTTATGCGAACTTCGTCAAATAAATCTACCTGCCAACAACGTCGGCTTTCTGCCTTGACATGCGCATTATTAACCAGTGTCACCTTTCTGGCTGGCTGTGCCAGTAGCAAAAGTGGGGATGTCTATACCCGCGACCAAGCCCGTCGTGAAATGAGTGTGCGCATGGGGGTGGTTGAAAGTATGCGTGAAGTGTTAATGGAAGGCACAAAAAGCAATGTTGGCAGCATTGCAGGTGGCGTGATTGGTGGTGTTGCTGGCGGAGGTCTTGGTGGTGGGCGTGGATCAACGATTACCAGCGTATTAGGTGCAGTGGTTGGTGGGATTGTTGGTGCAGGGGTTGAAGAAAATGCTACCCGCAAACGCGCTCTCGAATACACGATTCGCCTTGATGATGGACGTATGATTTCCCTCGTGCAAGAAGATGCGGGTGAGGGGATTCGCCCCGGTGAGCGTGTCCGGGTTTTATCTGGTAGTGGTGAAAGCCGCGTTACACGTTAACTCGTATTAAGTCAGCAGCAAACCTCCTTGATTCCTTTAGATTTCTAAAGGAATCGCTTCATGCGGAGCGCAAGGAACTTGAAACACAGCACGATCTTCTAGCCGTACCGCTGTCAGTTCCCCGCCCCATAAACAGCCCGAATCTAAGGCCAACAGATTCGGGCTTATTTTTAGCCCTAACGCCGACCAATGTCCGGTAACAAGGGTATAACTAGCACTTTGTCGTTCTGGGGCATCGAACCAAGGTAAATGCCCAGCCGGGGCGTTTTTAACTTCACCTTTGGTTTGTAACTCCATGTCGCCATTCGGTGTGCAAAAACGCATTCGCGTCATGGCATTCACAATCACCCGCAAGCGTTCCCAGCCTTGCAAATCATCAGTCCAAGCCGTCGGTGTGCTACCCCAGAGATTCATCATAAATGCATCGTAATCCGGGCCACGTAAAGCCGCTTCAACTTCATGCGACAGTGCGACGGCTTGCGGCACTGTCCATTGCGGCAACAAACCCGCATGTACCATGCAAAAGCCGCCCTCGGCATAACATAGAGGTTGTTGGCGCAACCACGCTAGCAAGATTTCTCGGTCGGGGGCATCCAAAATCGCTTGTAGGGTATCGTCCTTCGCCCGCTTTTTGATTTTCCCTGCCGCCAACATCAACAGGTATAAATCATGATTGCCCAAGACAGAAATCGCGGCAGCCCCCAGATCATGCACAAAACGCAGGGTTTCTAACGACGCAGGCCCTCGGTTAACGAGGTCTCCGACCAGCCATAGGCGATCTGAGCTGGGATCAAAATTGATCCGTGCCAACAGTTGGCGGAAACTGCCAAAACAGCCCTGAATATCGCCCACAGCATAGGTAGCCATTGCCTTTTCCCGCTTATTCGACCGTGACGGATTTTGCCAAGTTACGGGGTTTATCCACATCAGTCCCCTTAACCAAGGCCACATGGTAAGAAAGTAATTGCAAGGGAATCACATGCAGGATTGGCGATAAGTCACCATAGTGTTCTGGCAAACGTAAGATCGCGACATCATCTGTCGCATGAATTTCGCTATCAGCATCAGCAAACACATAAAGCTTGCCACCACGCGCTTTTACTTCTTGCAAATTGCTTTTTAGCTTCTCCAATAGCTGGTCATTGGGGGCGACAGAAATCACGGGCATATCGGCATCCACCAAAGCCAATGGCCCATGTTTCAATTCCCCGGCGGGGTAGGCTTCGGCATGAATATAGGAAATTTCCTTTAGCTTTAATGCCCCTTCTAAGGCAATCGGATAGTGCATCCCGCGCCCCAAGAATAGCGCGTGGTGTTTGCTGGCAAACTGTTGCGCCCAAGCGGCAATTTCTGGTTCTAAAGCCAAAACCTTATTAATCGCCGCTGGCAAATGGCGCATGCCTTCCAAGTAACATGTTTCTTCGTTTGCCGCTAATTGCCCTTTTGCTTTGGCCAGCGTTAGGGTTAACAAGAATAAACCAGCCAGTTGCGTCGTAAACGCTTTGGTTGAAGCCACACCAATTTCAGGGCCTGCACGAGTAATAAAGCGCAAGGTGCATTCACGCACAATCGCGGACTCTGGCACGTTACATAAGGCCAAGGTTTGGGTTAAGCCTAATTCTTTAGCATAACGCAGAGCCGCTAAAGTATCAGCGGTTTCTCCTGATTGGGAAATTGCCACGACCAATTGATTCGCTTGTGGTACGGATTTGCGGTAGCGATATTCGCTGGCGATTTCTACAGTACACGGAATCCCAGCAATCGCCTCTAACCAATAACGGGCGGTTAAGCCAGAGTGATAACTTGTGCCGCAGGCCAA
>CAZOBT010000291.1:0-2866 GCA_964578025.1 uncultured Rhodocyclaceae bacterium
GGCACATCCTCCAACAACACATGCCCCCGCGCCAACAAGGACACTACGGCAATTTCAATCAGTTCATGCTTCCCCACAATCACTTTTTCAATGTGCTTAATCAGCGGCTGTAGCGTTGGCATAAGGTCAAAACACAAACAAGAAAGAAGAAGCCAAGAATTCTAAAGCATTCGCTCCCGGCAATAAGTCACAAATAATAATTTTGCTAGATTTTTATTTTTTGTTGCTTAGTGCACCTAGCGTATCTAGTGTGCCATGCCACCTTAAATGGCTTCCCCTCCCCCACTTTCTGCTACATTCCGCCCCGCCTTTGTTTTGTGAATCTTGTCATGACATCTTCTGCCACTTCTTCAGTTTTTACTTCCAACATTGCCCCGCCAAAAATCGCCATTATTGGGGCGGGGCCGGCGGGTTTGATGGCGGCGGAGCAGGCCGTGCGGCAGGGAACGGAGGTGCATGTGTTTGATGCGATGCCGTCGGTCGGGCGTAAGTTTTTGATGGCAGGCAAGGGCGGGATGAATATTACCCATGCCGAAGAATTTGCTCACTTTGTGCAACGTTACGGCACAGCACGGTCGGTGCTTGAACCCTTGCTGCAACGCTTTGGGGCGCGGGAATTACGCGCTTGGATTCATGAATTAGGCATAGAAACCTTTGTCGGCAGTTCAGGGCGAGTTTTCCCCACGGAAATGAAAGCCGCGCCGTTGTTGCGCAAATGGTTGCTGCGGTTACGCGAACAAGGTGTGCACATCCATTGCCGCCATCGTTGGCAGGGCTGGCAAGGTGCGCAAGAAGCACGCAATGAGAGCCAGCCGGATTTCCGTACCTTGCATTTTCACACCCCGGAAGGAGAGAAGGTGGTAACAGCCGATGCGGTGATTCTGGCCTTGGGGGGCGGGAGTTGGCGTAAATTGGGGTCGGATGGGGCGTGGGTGGCGTGGCTTGCGGCGCAAGGGATTGCTGTCGCCCCCTTGGTCGCCAGTAATTGTGGCTTTGATTTGGTCTGGAGTGACATATTTAAGGCTAAATACGCAGGAGAGCCATTAAAAAATATTTGGTCTACGACTGACCCAGCAGGGGAATGGCGGGCAGGGGAGGCGATGATTACGGCGACGGGGATCGAGGGCGGCAGTATTTACGCCCAAGCCGCCGCGCTCCGCCAAGCGATTCAAGCGGATGGTTACGCCACCTTGTACCTTGACCTTGCCCCGCAAAAAACCGTGGCACAACTCACGCAGGCATTAAGCCAAGCCCGAGGCCGGGATTCATGGGCCAATCATTTACGCCGTCGTGCCGGACTGGAAGGGGTAAAAGCTGGTTTATTGCGCGAAGTGTTTGGGGCGAATTTGCCAGAGGACGCTGCCGATTTGGCTTCTGCAATCAAAGCCTTACCGTTAAAACTGTTAGCCCCTCGCCCAATTGACGAAGCGATTAGCACGGCGGGCGGGGTGCGGTTTGCCGCTTTAGATGCGCAGTTAATGCTGAAAAATTGCCCCGGCGTATTTTGTGCCGGGGAAATGCTGGATTGGGATGCTCCCACGGGCGGCTATCTGCTCACGGCCTGTTTTGCCACCGGGCATTATGTCGGGGAACACGCGGCAGCATGGGCGCAGCGCACGCCTATCGCCTAGCGAATAAATTCCTTGAGCACTTGCCGGAATAAAGGCGTATTGGCTTGTGCCAGCCATTCAAACGCTACCATTTCCGGGGTAACAATTTCCGCCCCATTTTGCTGCATTCGCGCCAAAGCACGAGTTTTATCATTGACTTGGCGTGAACCGACGGCGGCATCGACGACAAACACTTGCCGCCCTTGTGCCAGTAAATCCAAGACAGTTTGTTGGACACACACATGCGCTTCCGTACCAACAACCACCCATTGCCGCCGCGCCGCCAAGGGATGCGCCAACAGTTTGCCTTCGCTCACCGCAGAAAAATGGATTTTTTCGATCACATTTTCTGGCGGCAAAAATTCCTGCAACTCCGCCGCCGTCTTGCCCAAGCCTTGCGGATATTGTTCCGTCGCTAACGTCGCCACCCCAAGCGCACGCGCCACCCCCAACAACCACCGCGCCGCGACCAACACCGCCACGCCATCATGAATCGCAGGCAACAACCGCCCCTGAATATCCACCACCAACAACACCGACTCTTCTGCCTGAATGCGCATTTCTATCTCCTTGGTTTGGTCTATTTTTTAAAAGCCATGTTTAATATGGTTTATAGAGTTATTTTTAGTTTGGTCTATTAGTTGCTAAATCCCATTTGGGCAATTGCTTCCCGTACTGTCGCCAAATACTGCAAGACATGCGGCACTCCCGATTTTTCTCCTGCCATTTCGGCCTGTTGCAAATAGTGGGAACACTGCGAGGGATGTTTAAGATAGACCGCACAAAGAGCTAACCCAATCAGTGTATAAGCCAAACCCATAGAGTGTTGCTCTTGCTCATATAGCAAGCGTGCCGCTTGATAGTGATGCTGTGCCTCAGCGAAATTTTCTAATTGCATTTCCAAATTGCCGAGGCTTTGAAGGGTGTTGGCTAAGCCAAGTCCAGCCTGTTCCTGTTCATAGCATTCTTCAGCATGTCGATACCAATCACGGGCTGTATTCAGATCACCTTTGTGTTTAGCCAAATTGGCTTGTATCCAATATTTACGCCCGCTTTTTACATGACTAGGCATCTTATGCAGTACTTGCTCTGCTTCATCTAGGCGACTGGCAAGTATCAATAATTCTGCTAATTCAAGCTGTAAATCGACAATGACTGGATCAGCCAGCCGATCTTGGATTTTCGGTTGACGGAGGTAATGGAGTAGTTCATCAATCCGTGCTGCACGACGGGCGAAGGGTTGTTTAGCAACGGGA
>CAZOBT010000292.1:0-2844 GCA_964578025.1 uncultured Rhodocyclaceae bacterium
AGAAGCACTCATAATTATTCCAAGGTTAAACGTGCAACAGCACCCTTAATGTGAGGTGTCAGGTCAATGGCTTTGCCCTTGTAGGTTAATTGCACATGAGCAGCATTACCAATCGTTAGTGCAAAGGGGCCTTCCCCACTAATCTCTTTTGTTGAACCATTCGGGTTGTTTTGCGACAGTAAGGATTTACCCCCTTTGCCCCTAACTTCTACCCATGCATCCCCTGCAAAACTCAAACGAATAGGAGCATTGGCGGTTGCGGTATCAATAACAGCAGGGGGTGGGGGATTTAGCGTTGGCGGAGGTGTCAGAGCCGTATTACTAGGGGTATTCGTTACAGTACTGGTTGTTGTAGTAACTGCGCCGGGAGGGGGGGGGACTAATACAGGAGCTGGCGAGGAAACTGTCGTATTGGTTTCTCCACTCATGCCAAGCGTACCGGGTGTTACATTTGACATCACTGGTGGTGGAACTTGCAGTGTCATTGGCAAACTTGCAGAGGGGGGAGGAAATAAAGGTGTTTCTGTACTGGTTTTAGTTGCAGAGTTTTCGTTTGTTGCAGTCTCACTCTTAGATGAGGAGGAAAAGAAGTTATTGGGAAGTAAAAAGAATGCAGCAACGGCTAAGGCCAAAATTCCAACACCACTACCAACCATGAGCCATTCTTTACGAATAGCCTTTCCATGTTCAGGAAAAACAACCTGCTGAGCACTTGGCGGTTCCAAGGCGGCGGGTACGCCTGACACATAACCAAGTTCTTGATCAAGTTGGTTCAACATTACTTCAGGATTTAAGCCAAGCAATTTTGCATAGTTACGTAGGAAACCACGGGCACAGGTAATACCAGGCAATGCCTTCCACCCTTCTGTTTCCATGGCTTCAATTTGTTTTTTCCCCAGACGTAAAGACTGAGCCACTTCGGCCAAAGATAAGCCAGCGGCTTCACGCGCTTCTCGTAAGCAGGTACTGACGGATGGCCCAGCAATACTTTGTGTGTCATCCATGACCACTTCAATGGCAGGAGTCCCCTCTTGTGCAATTTCGCTCATTCGTAATTTCCTTTTAGAAAATCTTGGTATTCTTTTGAATTAGGATACAAACGTCGTAACGCTGCTGCATATTCGCCACGAGCCTCTGCATTTCCAGCACGATATTGGATACGCATCCCCAACCATAATGCTTGAGCAGTTGGTGGACTCATACCCCTGAGTGAGTTATCAATTAATTCTTGTGCAACACCAATATTACCGCGTAAAAAATTAATTTCGGCAAGATGCATCCTAGCGAGTGCTGCTCCCGCATCTGCCTGTATTGCTTCATGAAAAAGGCTTTCTGCTGTCGCACTATCCCCAATTTTTAATGCACATGCGCCTGCATTGGTGTAAGCCCGTTCTGGTGTTGTATACAACGGATTTTTTGCGGCATTGAGAAAAAAGCGTGTAGCTAAACGCTCACGATTTGTTTGACATAAATACCAGCCATAATTATTGGCAATTTCGGGGTCATTTGGCGCAAGCGCAATTGCTTGGCGAAAGTCTTCATCTGCCGCATTCGTGTCGCGTAACTGAAAGTGAATCAAGCCACGTAGTGCGTGCGCTGGCGCATAACCTTTATCAGATTGCACGGCAATTCGTATTTCATCTAAAGCAATTGCTAACTTATTGTGTTCTAAATACAGCGAGGCAAGTTCAGTATGAATTTTGGCACGGTTGCGAGCTTCATTTTGCGACAGAGCCGATGTGCCATTGCTTTCCAACCCTTGTTGCCCATAGCAGGGGAATGAGAGTGCATTCACTAGACAAAAAGAAATTGCTACGCAAACTCGTTTCATCCTTAGCTCTCCGAAGCGGCTACGATTGGCAAAACACGATTCGCAGTGCGGCGAGTTTTATCCTTAACTTGCCCTGCCAATTGCCCACAGGCGGCATCAATATCGTCACCTCGTGTTTTGCGCGTTGTTGTCACGATGCCTGCATTGATGAGGATGTCAGCAAAACGGCGAATCCGTTCATTGTTTGAACGACGATAAGGTGAGCTTGGGAAAGGGTTAAAGGGGATTAGATTAAATTTGCATGGTACATCATGTACCAAAGCCAATAACTGTCTTGCATGAGTGTCAGAATCGTTAACCCCATCTAACATCACATATTCGAAAGTCACAAAATCACGGGGTGCTCGTACCAAATAGCGTTGGCACGCTGCCATTAACTCAGCCAAAGGGTACTTCTGGTTAATTGGGACGATTTCATCACGCAAACTATCATTCGGTGCATGTAGGGAAACAGCCAGAGCGACTGGACATTCCTCGCGTAATCTATCCATTGCTGGAACAAGGCCGGAGGTTGATACCGTCACGCGGCGGCGTGATAAGCCATATGCATTATCATCAAGCATTAAACGCAAGGCCGCAACGGTATTATCAAAGTTAGCCAGCGGTTCGCCCATGCCCATCATGACCACATTACTAATAATGCGATCCCCTTTAGGATCACGCCCTAAAGCCTTATTAGCAACCCAAAGCTGACCAATAATTTCAGACACATGAAGGTTGCGATTAAAGCCTTGTTTCCCTGTCGAACAAAACGAACAATCTAACGCACACCCTGCTTGGGTAGAAACGCATAGCGTGCCACGGTCATCTTCGGGGATAAAAACGGTTTCTACCGCATTGTGATTGCCAACATCAATCAAGAATTTGCGCGTACCGTCGTCAGAAAGACGATCAGAAACGATTGTTGGAGGTGTTACTTCCGCCGTGACCAGCAATTTCTCGCGCAAGCTTTTGGCGAGATCAGTCATCGCATGGAAATCAGACTCCCCGAAGCGATGCATCCAGCGCAATAC
>CAZOBT010000293.1:0-2830 GCA_964578025.1 uncultured Rhodocyclaceae bacterium
TTATGCCTTGATTACGCTGGCAATCGCTTCAGCCACATAGTTGATGTTTTTGCTGTTCAATGCCGCTAAGCAGATACGCCCAGTGCTAACAGCATAAATACCAAACTCGTCCTTCATCTTTTCCACTTGCGCCGCCGTCAAGCCAGTGTAAGAGAACATCCCACGTTGTTTGATGACGAAGGAGAAATCTTGGCTCACGCCTTGTGCTTGGATCGCTTCGACTAAGCCAGTACGCATGGCGCGGATGCGGTCACGCATTCCAGCGAGTTCGGCTTCCCATTCTTGACGCAATTCGCTGGAAGACAACACCGCAGACACCAATGCACCACCATGAATGGGGGGATTGGAATAGTTGGTGCGGATCACACGCTTCACTTGCGACATCACCCGGGCAGATTCTTCTTTGCTGGCGGTAACGATGGATAAAGCACCCACACGCTCGCCATACAAGGAGAAGTTCTTCGAGAATGAGCTAGAGGCGAAGAATTGCAAGCCAGAGGCAGAGAAGGCACGGATCGCAACAGCATCTGCGTCGATACCATCGGCAAACCCTTGGTACGCCATGTCTAAGAAAGGTACGAGGCCACGTTCTTTGCACAGGCCAACCACTTCTTGCCATTGCGCATCTGTCATGTCTGCCCCAGTTGGGTTGTGGCAGCAAGCGTGCAACAACACCACAGAGCCGGGAGCCATGCTGTTTAAGCAGGTTTTCATGCCCTCAAAATTCACACCACGGGTCGCGGCATCGTAGTAGGGATACGCTTCAACGACGAAACCAGCGGATTCAAACAAAGCACGGTGGTTTTCCCAAGAAGGGTCGCTGATGTAAACCTTAGCGTCGGGGTTCAAACGCTTTAAGTAATCCGCACCGATCTTTAATGCGCCCGTGCCGCCGATGGCTTGGGCGGTGATAACTTGCCCGTTGGCTAACAGCTCAGAATCCTTGCCAAACAACAGATTTTGCACGGCAGAGGTATAGGCAACAGGCCCTTCGATTGGCTGATAACCACGGGGCGGAGCAGCTTGCAAGCGAGCCGTTTCAGCGGCTTTTACGGCAGCCAACAAAGGAATCTTGCCGTTGTCGTCAAAGTAGACACCAACACCAAGGTTAACCTTGTTGCTGCGGGGATCAGCGTTAAACGCTTCGTTTAAACCCAAAATCGGGTCACGGGGTGCCATTTCAACAGCGGCGAAGATAGACGCGCTCATTAAAGCTCTCCAAAGTTGGTCAGGATCAAAAAGTGCGGAATAATGCTTGATTCGCGGGTATGCCGCTAAAAGAGCTTTTCCGCCGACATTTTTTTGTAACAAAGCCGTAAATTCTATCATGGTAAAACCCGAGCCAAACACTCCGACAACGGAAACTCCCACAACAGAAGTTGTGACTTTTCCGAATAGCCCTTTCCGTCTGCACCAGCCCTTTCCCCCCGCAGGCGACCAGCCGGAGGCGATTCGGCAACTCCTAGTCGGTTTAGACGATGGGCTGGCCTATCAAACTTTGCTGGGGGTTACTGGCTCAGGTAAGACCTTTACCATGGCAAATGTGATTGCTCGTTCGGGTCGCCCCGCCTTGGTGTTGGCGCATAACAAAACCCTTGCCGCCCAGTTGTATGCAGAAATGCGCGAGTTTTTCCCCGAAAATGCCGTGGAATATTTCGTCTCGTATTACGACTATTACCAGCCCGAAGCGTATGTGCCAGCGCGTGATCTGTTTATCGAAAAAGACAGCGCGATCAACGAACATATTGAGCAAATGCGCTTATCCGCGACCAAAAGCCTCCTCGAACGCCGTGATGTGATTTTGGTCGCTTCGGTGTCGTGTATTTATGGTTTGGGGGATAGAGAAGACTACCAGCAGATGATTTTGACCATGCGGGTGGGGGACACAATGGCGCAACGCGCCATCATCAAACGCCTCACCGACATGCAATATGAACGTAATGATGTCGATTTCGGGCGGGGGACATTTCGGGTGCGTGGGGATGTAATTGATATTTTCCCGGCCGAAAATGCCGAACATGCGATTCGTGTCTCCTTGTTTGATGATGAAATTGATGGCTTGCAGTTTTTTGACCCACTGACTGGGCGATTGCTGCATAAGGCGATTCGCTTTACGGTGTTCCCCGCCTCGCACTACGTGACCCCGCGTGCCACGGTGTTGCGGGCGGTGGAAACGATTAAAACCGAATTAGAACAACGCAAACAGCAGTTTTACGCCGAAGAACGCTTGGTGGAGGCGCAGCGCATTGAGCAACGCACACGTTTTGATCTGGAAATGCTCAGTGAAATTGGCTTTTGCAAAGGCATTGAAAACTACTCGCGCCATCTTTCGGGGCGCAAAGCCGGTGATCCGCCGCCAACCTTGATTGATTACCTGCCGAAAGATGCGATTTTCTTTATCGACGAATCGCATGTGACGATTGGGCAAGTCGGGGCAATGTATAAAGGCGACCGTTCGCGCAAAGAAAATCTGGTGAATTACGGTTTTCGTCTGCCCTCGGCCTTAGACAATCGCCCCTTAAAGTTTGAAGAATTTGAAGGCTTATTACCGCAAACCGTCTTTGTTTCCGCTACACCTGCCGCTTATGAAAATGAACATGCTGGGCAGGTGGTCGAACAAGTGGTACGCCCCACCGGTTTGGTTGACCCCGAAATTTCCGTGCGCCCGGCAACGACCCAAGTCGATGATTTATTAGTCGAAATCCAAGAACGCATTGCGGTGCAAGAACGGGTTTTGGTAACGGTGCTCACCAAACGCATGGCAGAAGATTTGACCGATTTCCTTGCCGACAATGGCATTAAAGTCCGTTATCTGCATTCCGATATTGAT
>CAZOBT010000294.1:0-2819 GCA_964578025.1 uncultured Rhodocyclaceae bacterium
GGCGCGTGGCGTGGCAATTTGCGCGGGATTGGGCAGGGCAACAACAGACGAAACAGGCACAACATGCCCAAACGGAGCAAGGGCAATGACCGCAGTGCAGCACTCGGATACGGACAAGGATAAGGATAACGCCGCCGCATCCTGCCCCCCAACACGTCCGCTCGTTGCCGTCGCCGCCGCCGTGTTATTGCGCCATGCAACTACGCCAAATACACCAACTGCGCCAACGACAAATTTCGATTTTGCTCACCCACTTGCCAATTACTCGAATCCCGCCACTTATGAATTCCTTTTGGCCTGCCGCCCAGCAGGGAAGGTCTATGCGGGATATTGGGAGTTTCCCGGTGGCAAAGTCGAGCCGGGCGAAACGGTGCACGCCGCCTTGGTGCGTGAATTAGACGAGGAAATGGGGATTCGCATTACAGCCGCCAGCCCGTGGTTGTTACGCCGCTTTGACTATCCTCATGCCCATGTCGAATTGCGCTTCTTCCTTGTCACCGCATGGGAAGGCGATATTCGCTTAAAAGAACATAGCGACTTTACCTGGGTGAACGCCGCGCAATGGTCAATTACCCCTGAGCCGCCCGCTCATGCCAGCCCAATGTTGCCTGCCAACGCGCCAATCTTAAAAGCCCTCGCCCTACCCAAAGTCATGGCGATTACCCATGCCGCCGCGTATGGCATGACTGCCGAATTACAACGCATTGAGGCCGCTTTAGCGCGGGGTCTGCGCTTGGTACAAGTACGCGATAAAAGCTTGCCCCGCGCAGAACGCCAAGCCTTTGCCGAGGCGGTATGTCAGCGGGTGTTGGCGGTGGGTGGGGTGGTGATGATTAACGGCGATGCCGAGTTAGTTAGCCATTGCCAAACCTTAGCCTGCCAGCAGGCTTGGGGCAATTCTGAACAGATTGGCTTACATCTCACCAGCCAACAATTGCTGTCTTTAAATGAAAGACCAAACGTTAATTTGGTCGGTAGCTCTTGTCACACAAGGGAGGAGCTGGAACAGACTGAATTGCTCGGCTTAGATTACGCCGTACTTGGCCCCGTCTTACCCACGGCAACACACCCCGACAGCGCGGGCTTGGGTTGGGCAGAAGCCACCGCCTTGATTGCCCCAGTGGCAATGCCTGTGTTCATGATTGGGGGAATGCAAATGTCAGATGCGGCGCAAGCCTGTGCGCAAGGGGCGCATGGCATTGCGATGTTACGGGGGTGGTAATTCCCCAAGCTCAAGCACCGGAACGCTGTAACTATCACTTGCCCAACAGCCCAAGTCGATCAACTTACAGCGTTCGCTACAAAATGGGCGGAATGGGTTGTTTTTGCTCCATTCCGCTAATTCGCCACATTGCGGGCAGGTGACTTGAGGGGCGGGTTTGCTTTCCATGCCGCTTCTTCTACAGATTACACAGTGTTAGATGAAAGGTAATGTCGCGCTCAATTGGCTTGCCGCGTGGGTCGTAATTGACTCCGGGGGCGTTTAAGAAGCGGACATTCAAGGCAAAGCGGTTGGCACTCATTTCGGGCACGGCAGGCTCTTGCGCCCCCACCGCAATGCGTGCCATTTGTGCTTGCGACCCGCCCAACATCAATTGGAAAGCTCCACCTTTTGTGGTGTATTCGCGGGCTTCGGCACTGCGCCGTAACAGACGTAACACAATGCCCAAGGCTTCACGGATTGGCAACATCGGCTTCAGCCAAGCCGCCATCGTTTCACGCCGTGCTTCTGGACGTTGGCTTAACCAGTAATGGTAAGAAGGCAAATCAAACTCACACAAACCACCGGGAATCGCGGCACGACTTTTGATCGCCATTAGCCATTCGTTATCGCGCAAATATTGCCCAATTTTTCCGGTCATGGCGATTAAGGAAGAGGAGGCCGGTTCAATCTGATACAACACGCCTTCCAAGGCTTGTTCAGAGATATTGGGATTTTTGCGAAAGCCCAAGATCGTTTGCCGTTGCCGCTCAAGCTCTTGGATTAAATCCATTTTGAGATCGGTACGTCCGGCAATTTCTAAGACCTCAAAAATTGCCATCAAGGCCGCATGATGCTCTTGTTCTGTTTCTAAACCTGCAAAATGTACCGCCCGCTCAAACACGGCTTCAAGACGCAATAGGGTACGGATGCGTTCATTGAGTGGATATTCGTAACTAATCACGCCAAGCTCGTCGAAAATGAGGGGAAGTAAAAATGTCTCAAAATGTTACAGAGACTGCAGAATTAGGCGCGATTCTGAAGGATTCGCTTTTAAACCTCAACCTAGAAATGCCATGTTTTTGGGCTTTGTTTTAACTTTAGTTATAAAAACTGTAAGTCTAAACAGTAGTTTATCGCTCAGTTATTGCTCAGCCAGTTTTGCATTGGCGGCAAAGTGCACATAATGAAAGTGTAGCGTTTCTAGTTGTGCCAAGACTTCCGGCAGCGGGCAGTCATTAACGAGCACATCATCCGCAATCGCCAGCCGCTGTTTTCGCGAGGCTTGTGCCGCAATCACTTGTTCAACTTGTGTTTGTGTCCAGTGATTACGCTGCATGACCCGTGCAATTTGCGTTTCCACCGGACAATCAACCACCAAAATACGTTGGCAATAGGTGCGCCATAAACCGCCACCGGGACGCTGCGTACTTTCCGCTAACAAGGGAATATCTAACACGACATAGGGCGGCGCAGGTTCAGCAGCAGCGTAAGCAGTGCAGCGTGCCAAAGCGGTATCACGAATCAAAGGATGCAGAATTCCTTCTAACCGCGCCTTGGCACTCGGTTCATTAAAGACCAAATTCCGAATATAGTCTCTATCTAAGCTACCATCTTG
>CAZOBT010000295.1:0-2813 GCA_964578025.1 uncultured Rhodocyclaceae bacterium
CCGTAAATGGGGTTAATCGCTTTTAAGACGCTGGGATTGCCAATCAGGTTAAAAATCCCCAACAAGGCCAAGGTGGAGAACCATACCAGCATCACCGGGCCAAAGGCTTTCCCCACGGTTTCTGTCCCGCGTTTTTGCACAAAAAACAGGGCAAACAACACAAGCAAGGTAATCGGGATCACAAACGATTTCAGACCGGGAGCGACAACTTCTAAGCCTTCGACCGCCGAGAGCACGGAAATGGCAGGCGTTACCATGCCATCACCATAGAACATTGCCGCGCCAAGAATCCCGATAATCATGATGGTCTTTTGTTGCAGCGGCTTACTGCCCGCTTCACGCAAGGCCAAGGCGATCAAGGCCATGATCCCGCCTTCGCCCCGGTTATCGGCACGCATGATGAACATCACATACTTAACCGACACCACCAAAATAATCGCCCAAAAAAACAGCGACAACGCACCAAGGATGTTTTCTGGGGTGGTGGGAATTGGATGATTCCCAGCAAAGACTTCTTTTACGGCATATAGCGGGCTAGTCCCGATGTCGCCATAGACGACACCAAGGGCTGCAAGCGCGAGAGCGGCAAGGCGTTTGCCGTCCAGTGCATCAGAATGGGTTGTCATAATCGTTGTGCTCCCTGAAAGTCCCGCGCAAATAAATGCGAGGGACTCATTTATTTACGTTGCCAAGGTTTCTACTTTTGTTCTGCCTTAGAACGGAATGTCGTCATCTAAATCGTCAAAAGCGGGGGTTTTGGCGGCACGGGGTGGAGTAGGTTGATAGTTTTGTTCGGGCGCAGGTGCGGCAGCACGGGGCGTGTAACCACCACCGCCAGCATTCATGCTCCCCATATCGCTCGTGCCTTGGCTCTTGTTACCCAACATGGTTAAGTCAGTCGCTTCGATTTCAGTGGTGTAACGGTCTTGCCCGTCTTTATCTTGCCATTTCCGCGTTTTGATTTTGCCTTCGATATACACCTGTGAGCCTTTACGCAAATATTGCCCAGCGATTTCGGCGAGCTTGCGATAAAAAACCACGCGATGCCATTCCGTAATGTCTTTGCGTTCACCGCTGGCTTTGTCGCGCCATGTTTCGGTAGTGGCGAGGCGGATATTGCAGATGGCATCGCCGCTTGCGGTGTAACGGGTTTCGGGGTCAGCACCAAGGTTGCCCACAAGAATCACTTTATTCACAGATGCCATCGTAGAACCTCCAAATCAGAAAAATGTAGCTTGTAATTTATATGAATATTAAATAGCGCGATACGCGCTTAAATTGCACTTACTTGCTGGTGCTTGTCATTTGCTGCCGAGGTGGCGGTGGGACGAAGCTGGCGGTTAAACCTAACCACAGCAAGGCCAAAGCCGCGCAACACAGGAAGACGCTATTTGCCCCAAAATTCTTCGCCAAATAGCCCCCCAATGCCCCACCCGCAAATAAGCCAATGGCTTGCAAGGTGTTATATAAGCCCAAGGCTTTACCCTTCGCATGTGGCGGTGCAATACGCGAAATCAGCGAGGGCTGGGTGGCTTCTAAAATATTGAAGGCGACAAAGAATAAGGTCAGGCATACCGCCAAGCTCCATACGCTTTGCCCAGCAAACAAAAAGCCCAGTTGCACCAAGAACAACAAGGCAATCGCCGAGGTAAACACGCCCTTCATCTTGCCGCGTTTTTCGGCAGCAATAATCGCAGGCACCATCACCACAAACGACAGCAAGACGGCGGGCAAATACACATACCAATGCTCGGTGAGCGGCAAATTGCCATAGCGCACCAAGGCACTTGGTACTAAAACCCACATCGCGGTTTGTGTTAAATGCAGGGCGAAAACACCAAAGTTAAGCCGTGCCAGTTGCGGATGGACTAAGACTTCTTTTAAGGAAACCGGTGCGCCAATTTGGATAGGGGGTGCAGGTGGCACCACGTAGGCAATGACAAAAATCGCCAACACGGCTAAGGCAGCGGTAAGACCAAAGATACCACTCATGCCAATTAGCTTGTACAGCATGGGTGCAAGCACTAATGAAGCGGCAAAGACCAATGCAATCGACGAACCAATCATTGCCATGACTTTAGTGCGATGTTGTTCGCGGGTCAGGTCGGCGGCTAAGGCACTCACCGCCGCCGAAATTGCCCCCGCCCCTTGCAACACACGCCCGAAAATCACGCCATAAATATCGCTGGCAAAGGCAGCAACAAGGCTACCTAAAACAAACAACACCAAGCCAAAAATAATCACCGGTTTGCGCCCAAAACGATCGGAGGCACTGCCATAGGCAATTTGCAAACAGGCTTGGGTTAGCCCATATGCCCCCATTGCCAAACCGACTAAGGTTAAATCGTCGCCGCCGGGCAAGCTGGGGGCAAAAACGGCAAAGACCGGAAGAATTAAAAATAGCCCCAACATACGGAGGCCAAAGATGGCGGCAAGGCTAATTCCGGCACGACGTTCGGCGGGACTTAGGCGATCAATGTCAAGGGCAGGGGCAGATGTTGTCATGAATCAAAAAAGGGCTTTGGTGCAATGCAGCGAAGCCCTTATATTAACAGGTTTGCTTCCTCGCCCCTCTGCTGCCACGTTATGGATGAAATCAAGATTCGCGGTGCACGCACCCACAATTTGAAGAACATTAACCTCGATTTGCCCCGCGATAGCCTGATCGTCATTACTGGCCTGTCTGGCTCAGGGAAATCGTCCTTAGCCTTTGATACCTTGTATGCCGAAGGGCAACGCCGCTATGTCGAAAGTTTATCGGCCTATGCGCGGCAATTTTTGCAGTTAATGGAAAAGCCCGATGTCGATTTGAT
>CAZOBT010000296.1:0-2753 GCA_964578025.1 uncultured Rhodocyclaceae bacterium
GGCATATTGACTCGGTTGGGGCGTTAATGGCCAGAGCCAAACACATAACGCTCCCAAATAAGCTCCTGTTGGAATATCAATAAAGTGATGTTGATACGTGCTTAATACGGAAGCACAAATCAATAGCATCCAACACCAAGCGACAATTTGCGTCCATATTGTTGTGCAACGACGGCGATAAAAGTCCCACAAGATCAATGCCAAAGCAATATGTAAGGATGGGGCTTGGTTATAGGGCTGGTCGAAGCTACGTAAGGCCGTAAATAACCATGCAGTCGCTCCATCATTACCGATATTGGGACTTGGGAAAGAAAAACGCAGCGGGAAAAGGACAAAGCAACTGACGGCAATAACCTGTGCCGTGAGCAAACGCGCCACATGGCGAGTTAATTGATGTTTGTCTTGGCACAAGAAAAATGACAAGGCATAAAGCAGGTTAATGCTCCAATAAGGCCAAATCGTCCATGACAGAAAGGGAATGTGTTGCTCCCAAGCAAATACCACGCTGGGAACAGCCACCCGCGTGCTTGCCCAATAATTTGCCAACCCATAACTTAAGTAGAAGAAGCTACCAACAGCAAGCAAATTTAGGGCAGCAAATTGGCGCAAGGACAGATTCTGTTTAGCGTTTTTGCGCAATAGCCACACTGAAAATCCCTTCTTCATCAATCAGCTGGTTGATTTTGACAAAGCCAGCCTCTGCAACAAGGGCATCCATCTCGGCTTGTGGGCGGGGACGCATCACCCACGCTTGGCCTTGGCGATGGCTGGTTAAGGCGCGAGCAATAAATTCTAATTGGGGGTGATAGGGTTGATTGGTATAAATCAAATAACCATCTTTCGGCACAGCCTGACTCAAGCCACTGAGTGACTCAGCAATCAGATGATTATCACTAAATAATTCATAGAGGCCAGAAACCACTGCAATGCTTGGGGCTGGTGTGGTGGTCGCAATACTCTCAGCGACAAACGCATTGGCTAATAGGAATTTGGCTTTCGCCTCTAAACCGAGTTTGCTGATTAACGCCTGTCCATCGCGGACATTCAACTCGCTGTAATCGCGCAATAAAACCGAATCAACCTGCGCAATGAGTGGCAGTACGCCTTCCAAAATATAACGCCCATGCCCAGCGGCAATGTCCAAAATATGCACTGGGCGGCCTTGCGCAACAGTTTGCGCAATTGCCCATTGTAAAAGCTGTTCAAGGTGCACTTTGCGTTGCCGAATCCCAACCCAACCGGGGGCATTTAGGTATTGGCGATCAATCAGGCGACCCAGCCAAGTTTTACCTTGGGCTTGATTGCGATAGACATAATCTAAGGTACTACCTGAATCAAAACCTGTACGTTGTCCCAGTGCCAAGCCGTCTGACAACGATGCGCCAACGTGCAAACCCAAACGGGTAAGTTGCCAATAGAGATTCCGCCAAGAATAAGTGGGTAGGGCATTGCCAAGCTCCCGTGCAACATCGGCGGAATGGCTATATTGATGTGCATTGCGTACTTGGGTCTGGGGGACTTGGGGGACAAGGGTTTGTTCAAAGCAGCTTGCAATAAAATCACGAATTGCAGGTAATAATTGCCCACGTTGAGCTTCGCCAAGCGTGTCATGATAAAAGCCATCAATGACCTGTTTCATTTTTAGCGGACTGGCTAATTTGGCATAAAACTCATGTTGTGGTTGTGTCCGTACCACAAAATCTGCACCAGAAATGAAGAGTTGGGTAGGTATGTTAATGGCCTGTGCATCTGCTACCAAACGCTTGGCTGCACGATACAAACCAAGCAATACATTTACTGCAATTGGGCGGGTAATCAGCGGGTCTTGGCGATAGCTGGCAATGCGTTCTGGGTCATGGGTTAGCCATTGTGGTTGCACATAGCTATTGACATAAAATACGCCACGCAGCTTGTGCATCAGGGCGAGGCTAGGTTTAGCCAAGGGAACATACAACTTAATATCTAATGCCGGAGACCCTAATGTCATGCCGCGAATCGGCGGTGCATAATCATGTACCCATAAAGCCAACAATACCGCCCCAACACTTTGCCCAATACAGTAACACTCACTCACCGGGATCGCATGATGAGCACCAAGGTGTTGCACCCATAAATCAAGGTCTTTTACTGTTGTGCCAAAACTCGGGCTATAGCCTCGCGCTCCGGCATTCCGCCCATGCCCGCGTGCATCCCATGCAAAGAAATCATAGTCAGGTAGATTTAATTCTTGTACTAAATGCGTCATTCGTTGCGCATGTTCATGACCACGATGAAATAAAAGAATGGCACGCTTTTGCCCCTTGACTGTAGAGCAAGCTGGGAAATGGTCGTAATGCAAAACATAACCATCGGGCAGAGTAAACGTATGTGTTTCGGGATAGCGGGCTGCCTTTTCCATTGTTGTTTTCCTTTTACTTGTCTGAAACAAAACCCTTTTCCCCCGGCCCTGGCGCAGGGCTACCTGCGCCGAAGAGCAGTAGGCTATTGGGAGAGTTTTCTAACTGACGTAGGACACGGTTAAGCTGGTGGGTCGTGCTAGAAATATCGTCGGCTAAACGATTGATGCGGGGCAAGGCGGCATTGGGACTACCTGCGGTTGATTCACCTAATAACTGTTCAACTTTACCGCTGACGCTTTGCAAGCTGACCATCAGCTTTTGGCTTTCTTCTAACATCGGCCCACTGGCAGCGGCAGCACGGTTGATGCGTTCGATATTGTCTGGGGACAACACTTGGCGTAAGGCGGCAAGATT
>CAZOBT010000297.1:0-2747 GCA_964578025.1 uncultured Rhodocyclaceae bacterium
TACGTGCTATCGGGTAACGCCGATCGCCACATATCGCGGTCAGCAATTAAATTTAGGCCAGAGGGTGCAGGTTGTAAGGGATGGAAAAATTGCCATGCCAAAACGCAACCCGCTTGTTGTAAATCAAAATGCAAGGTCAAAGGTAAATCGGGATGCTGATACATGGTGGCAACCTTGGCAGGATCATTGCCTAATTCAACCTGCCAATCACGGGCGGCACTATGATGATGATCGATTAAGGTGACATGCTCGGCAATCTTCGCCATTGCCTCAAGAATGGTGCGCGGAAAGGAAAAATCCAAAATATAAACGCGCCGCCCTGCCAAACTTAACCAATCAAACACCTCGCCATGCTGGCAAGGCAAATACTCGGCATGATCGGCAAAACGTTTCCATGCCGCGTAAGCTGCGCCAAAACCATCAAGGCAATCGGCGTGATAAAGGATGATTGTCGAGGCCATAATTTTTAATATTCTTTGAGATTTTTTGATTTATTGGATTGTTGGATTGTTGGTGAAAGTGCGTTTTTTGTTGTTAATTAGGCATTAACTTGTATCTATCGTGCAACATTTAGGCATAGTTTCCCTTAACGAAGCAGAGAAAGAAAGGGACGACACAATTTGTGACATTCACTTGCCAAGATTTAAGCTTCTCGCTTACTTTGCGTTCATCACGGATTGCAGCAAAATACTGATGTAGGGTGAGAAAGCAAATCACATGACAACACGCGAACAATGGCAGCAATTTTTAAGTCCGATCCGTTTAGGCGTTGGACATAGCCCGAACCAAGTGCAGCGCACAGTATTTCAACAAGATTACGACCGCATTATTTTTTCGTCGGCCTTTCGCCGCTTAAAAGACAAAACCCAAGTATTTCCTTTATCGCGTAGCGACTATGTGCGCACACGCTTAACCCATAGTTTAGAAACCAGTTGTGTTGGGCGGTCGCTGGGAACGGCGGTGGGGCGGGAGCTGATTGCGCGGCATGGTTTAGACAATGTCGATGCTGCTGATTTTGGTGCGATTGTCGCTGCGGCTTGTTTGACCCACGATATTGGCAACCCGCCATTTGGTCATGCGGGGGAAGATGCGATCCGTGAATGGTTTGTTAGTTCGGGCGTGTTAGATCGTTATGACTTTACCCCGGCGCAACGCGCTGACTTTGCCTTATATGAAGGCAATGCCCAAGGTTTTCGCACTGTCTCGCGCTTGCAATCGCCCTCGAATCCGGGTTTGCAGCTTACCTGTGCGGTGTTGGCAACCTTTGCCAAATATCCCCGCCCGTCAGCCTTAGACAGCAAACTCAATGGCAATAGCGGCAAGAAATTTGGCTATTTCCAAGCCGATGCCAGCGCGTTTGCTGAGGTAGCGCGTCATACCGGTTTGCAAGAGCGTGTCCATGAAGCCAGTGGGCAAGCATGGCATCGCCATCCTTTAACGTTTCTGGTCGAAGTCGCCGATGATTGTTGCTATTTGATTGTTGATTTAGAAGATGCCGCCCGGCTGGGGCATGTTCCCTACGATGTGGCGGAAACCTTACTCGCAGATCTCGCGGGAAAACGCATTAACGAAGGGCGGCTAGTGCGTTTGTTTGACCCGAAAGAGCGGCTGGAATATCTGCGGGCGAAAGCGATTGGCAATTTGTTAGAGGCGGCAGGGGTGGCGTTTTTAAGCCTTGAACCGCAGATTCTGGCGGGTAAATTTGACGCTGATTTATTGGGTGTTACACCGGGGGCGGAAGCCTTACAAGCGGTACGCAAATTGGCACAAGAACAGATTTACACCACACGCCCGGCCTTACAGATTGAGGTGGCGGGTTTTGAGGTCTTGGGTGGTTTGTTGGAGTTGTTTATTCATGCCGTGGAAGCCGCAGTGGGCAAACGCCATCACAGTGGGCGCGACACCATGTTATTGCAACTACTACCCCCGCAATTTTTAGGGCTAAATGGGCAACCTAGCCCCGATCCCTATACCCGCTTTTTGCAGATTGCCGACTTCGTGGCGGGAATGACGGATTCCTATGCGGTAGATTTATATCGCCGCTTAAAGGGCATTGAAATTAGTGTCTTTCATTAAATTAAAAAATCTTGAAAATTTTACGAATAGAAAATCATCGATCATGTCTGATTTAACCTGCGATTTAGCCCGTCATCCTTTACTGCTCAATGCAACACTGCGCCAATTAGAACAAGATTTTTCTGCTAGCGAACTGATGCAACAAGCCGGGAAAGCCGCCGCCGAGTTGGCGATGCAAATGCAGCCCAATAAAAGCCTACCCATATTGATTCTGGCAGGCCCAGGCAACAATGGCGGCGATGCCTTAGAAGCGGCACGTTTATTACGCCAACAGGGGTATGACCTTGATGTTGTGCTTCCTAGCGGACAACAAGCCTTGCCACATGATGCCGAAGCAGCGCGGCAACGTTTTTTAGCGGCTGGCGGTTCGTGGATTACTGAAGTTTGGTCTATTGATGAAGAAGTTAAATATGGCTTGATTATTGACGGCCTTTTTGGCATTGGTCTATCAAAACCATTAAGTGCGGATTTTGCGGATTTGGTTGAGCTTGCCCATTGCCTCAAGCAAAAACACGCTTGCCCAATTCTTGCCCTTGATTGCCCCTCTGGGCTAAATGCCGAAACTGGCGTGGCGCAAGCGATTTGCATCGTGGCAGATGTCACCTTAACGTTTATTGCCGATAAACCGGGGCTGCACACCTTAGATGGCCCCGATTATTGTGGGCGGATTG
>CAZOBT010000298.1:0-2744 GCA_964578025.1 uncultured Rhodocyclaceae bacterium
GGCAGGAGGCAAGGGCAAGACCTTGTCAAGGTTCGGAAAACGGAGGCGGGAATTGGTAAAAAGCATGTCCGAGAAAATGCTGTAACGTTTTCCACGTTCTTTATCAAGGATAGGCGCGGGACGACGGTTACCTGGTCCATCCTCAAAAGCCAGTTCTAAAACATCAGCGGATTGCATTGAGCCAAACTTTAGCCCGTCTTGCTGGTATTGAAGCGATTTGGCGTTATTGCCAACAACGGTTTTCCAATTCAACCATTCTTCATAATATTTTCCCAGTTCATAGGCAGCTTGCCCATGCCCTTGTGCAAATGCACATTCCAGCATTTGAAAGCCAATGGCCTCATTTGCCCAGAAACCAAATTTTTCATCATCTACAATAGCAACCAGCTTTTCGCCAATAAAGGTTTGTGCGGCGGGGCTACCAAGGTCGGCGGCTTTTTGAAAGAAGGCATAGGCTTTGGCGGCATTCGGCCCCCCTGAGATCAGGCCATTTTGCCAATAGACCCCCATTTGATCCCAAGCGGCGGGTACGCCCCAGCGCATGGCTTCTTCTAACAGCTCAATGGCTTTATGTTGATCCGCAGGCACACCAATGCCCCGTTGATATGCTGCCACAAGATTCATTTGCGCCCGCCAATGTTTTTTAGCCGCCGCTTTCATGAGGAGTGCGGCGGCGGCTTCGGGTTGCCGATCTTCTGGCCAAACTGCCGGGTTGGTGAATGCAAGGGCTTGTTGATTCCACGCTTCGGCCTCTGCGTCAATGGGGGGAACAACATCGGCTTCATGCACACAGGTAAAGGTTTTACGGTGAGGGTCAAAGCGTTCAAGTGAGGTATAGCGGAGCTGATCGGCGTGGGAAGTGGACATAAAAAGGGGCAGTGGGGCTAGGGTTTGTAAAAGAAGGGTAAGTGCCACCAGTGGGCGTAGGGCAAGGCGCGGTGTCATTGGTAGCTCAACAAGGTGGGGCTGCGGGTATCTTCAAATGTGGCAATCAAGCTATCGGATTCAAAGGGTTTAAGGTCTTTTTGCTCAGATTTATTGTTTTTCATGCGGTCAGTCCATCGTTTGTGTATTCTTTTTGTGGTCGCCCGGTCGAGTTCTCCGGCATTTCCGGCAAGGTCTGACCCGGCAAGGTTTGCCCACACCCGCTGTCGGGTGTCACGCGCAAATGGCACATCTTCGGTGATTAAGTTAATTTCGCTATCCGCTGCCATCGAGCGTAGGTTGATATTGGCACTGCCAAGGGTAGTAAAGGTGTCGTCAATAATCATCAACTTAGAATGCACATAGACACTGCGGTAACGTTCGCTGGGTTTTTTGCTCCGGCCTTCTTGGTCAAAGCTTTGCAACATGGCTAGCAGTACCTTAATCCCAAGGGCTTCTAGCTCTTGTCGGGCAGATTGCACCTCTTTCCAGCCGCCGGGCGGGGATAAAAGCGTATCGACCAGTGTGGGGTATGGCCTAACATGCTTTTGATATTTAGGTAACTGATCCTGTACGCCAACTTCGCTTAAGGCTTCATAGGTGCGGTGCAATAAATTGGCTTTATCCGGCTGTGAAAGCACAATAAACAGATGTAGAGGAGGGATTTCATCCGGGATAACCTTGGCATCTTTGTAGAAATCCAGTAAAGCACGGCGGGATTGTTTGATGCCTTGAAAGAACTCAGGCAGTTGCAGGTATTGGTTTTCAGCATAGATGTAGTTAATTGCTTTAGAAATGGCAAGCTGGTAAGCCGACCAGATCGTTGAGTCGTTCTCATCCGGCTGTGTGCGTACGATTTGACAGCGTCTGAGTTCGAGTGTTTTCGGTTTGACGGGGGCGGGTGCGGGGGTTTGTTGCTTTGTTGGTTCTTCTAAAGGGGTTTGATTTTTACAGGCGTTTGGGGTGGTTGAGTTGCTGCGACTAACTGGAGGGGCTTGGTAAATCGCCACGGCTGCCTCAGCAAGTTCAGTAAAGGTACGAGCACAACGAACAGGATGCGTTTTAACCGGGGGCAAGGGGGTAGGACTTCTTTTATCCGCGCGATCCCATGCCTCAGAGAAGTTATGGTTCAGGCTAAATAGGGCTTCACCTTGTAGGCGAATGGCATAGTCACGATAAGGTTGGCGAATTGTTGTGCCACTGGGGTCACTATCCCAGTCAGATTCGCGGAATGGAGGGCTAAATTCATGTTTATTGCTGTCCCAATAATCGGTAATCGAATTCAGTCCCATGACATAGCCAACGGCTTTTTTGGGGTCTGGGTGTTCGTAGTCGATGAGTATGGGTTTTTGGTGATCTGTCGCGCTGGTTAAGAGGATTTTCTCTACCCGAGAAATCGACTTATGTGGGAATGTTTGATGGAGTAATTTTTTGACATTTTCTGACTTGGGGCTACGTAAGCGAACTTCCAGATTAGGGATTTTGCCCAGTCCTGCTGTTAGCCACCAATTCATACAATGTGCATATCTGTGCTGTTCGATCGTGTGTGGTAAAAAAGGAAGAAAGGGCTTGCTTTCTGTAAAACCAACCAAATTTTTTTGTATAGATTGCCCTATCCAAGTATACCAAGCCAATAAGCGTACTCGAACGCCTGCCTTTGCCTTGCGAATCAATAAGTCGCCATAGGTTTCCCCTCGCGGCCAAGACTTACCTCCACATTGACGAGAGAGTTCCATCGCTGGGTCAAAGCCCCAAACAATGATGTCAACACTGTGTTCGGCCTGTTCAATATCTTGTGCGATTGCCCCAAAGCCTTCTTC
>CAZOBT010000299.1:0-2737 GCA_964578025.1 uncultured Rhodocyclaceae bacterium
CCGAATTGGCAGAGGTGCACGCCCTAATTGCCCAAGCCGATGCTTTGTTAGAAGGTTTTCGTCCCGGTGTCATGGAAAAGCTTGGCCTGTCGCCAGAGGTTTGTCAGGCTGCCAATCCCAAATTGGTGTACGGACGTATGACGGGTTGGGGACAAACAGGAACGCTGGCACAGGCCGCTGGGCATGACATCAATTACCTTGCCTTGTCTGGCGCGTTACATGCCATCGGTACGGCAGAAAGTGGCCCAGTGCCGCCCTTAAATCTGGTAGCGGATTTTGGCGGTGGCGCGATGTTGCTCGCAGTCGGTGTGTTAGCCGCATTGTTAGAAGCGAAGAATTCTGGACAAGGGCAGGTTGTCGATGCGGCGATGACGGACGGCTCGGCCTTGTTGATGGCGATGACGTATAGCCTAAAAGCGATGGGACAATGGTCGAATCAACGTGCCAGCAATATCCTGGACGGTGGCGCACCATTTTATGGAACGTATGTTTGTGCCGATGGCAAATGGTTAGCCGTTGGCCCGATTGAACCGCAGTTTTATCGCTTAATGTTGCAACTGCTAGAACTTAGCCCCAGCGAGGCGGAAGCCTTGCAACAGCAATGGCAACTCCATGATTGGCCTGCGCAAAAAGCTTTGCTGACCACGATTTTCCAGCGCAAAAACCGTGACGCATGGTGTGCTATTTTTGAAGGGACAGATGCCTGTGTTGCCCCAGTTTTGGACTTAGACGAAGCCCCGGCACATCCCCATAACCAAGCCCGACAAACCTTTGTCACTCACGACGGCCTCTTACAACCCGCCCCCGCCCCACGCTTTAGCCGCACCCCCGGCAGTATTCAATGTAGCCCCAGCGACGGCAATACGACGCTGGCGGAGGTGTTGGGGCAGTGGCAAAGTTAATGTTTACAACCTACAACCGCCGAATTTTTTCTAACAAGGCGGTGGTAGAGGTTTGATGTAGGAAAGGGATGGAGTGCACTGTGCCACCCCATGCTTTGACCTCGGGCGCACCAACGATTTTATCCACCGGCCAATCGCCGCCTTTCACCAAGACCTGTGGGCGACAGGCGAGGATGCGTTCAATTGGCGTATCTTCGTCAAACCAAGTCACTAAGGCCACGCATTGCAACGCCGCCATCACCGCTAAACGGTTGTCTAAAGGATTAACAGGGCGATCATCGCCTTTGCCTAAACGCTTCACCGAAGCATCGCTGTTCAAGGCCACCACCAGGCTTTGCCCTAAAGCAGCCGCCTGTGCCAAATAGGTAACATGCCCACGATGCAGGATGTCAAAGCAACCGTTAGTAAACACGACAGGCTGAGGCAATGCCGCTGCCCGTGCCGCCAGTTGTTCTGGAGGACAAATTTTGGCTTCAAAATTGGGTAGGGGGTAACTGGGGGAGTTCAAGTAATCACTCACGTTTATCGACTCCCCGTATTGGTGTTGCCTCTGGCTTGTTGTTCTTGACGTTGTAATTGGACATCGGTCACAACTTCCATGAGATTGATCACCTTAACGACACCATTAGTCGTTCGTGCCACATCAATCGCCGCCATCGCTTCTTTCGCACTAACAATACCCATCAAGAACACCGTTCCAGCTTCGGTCACGACCTTGATATGACGAGCTGAAATTTGGGCGGAATCAATAAAACGGGTTTTAACCTTCGAGGTCAGGTAGGCATCATTGGTGCGGCTGCTCATTGACGTATTTGCGGCAATCGCTAATTCGTTGAATACCGTTTGCACGTTTTCGACCTGCCGTACCTCTTGTTCAACCAAGGCTTTGCCTTCTTCGGTTGGCACTTCGCCACTGATTAAGACTCTACGGTTATAGCTGGTGATGTTGACGTGGACAAAATCTTTAAAGCGGTCAGAAATCCGCCCACTGGCTTTCCATTCAATCGCCTCATCTTCCGCTTGTGCGCCAACAGTACGGCGGTCAATTGCTGTCATTACTCCAGTACCCGCCCCCACAGCGGCTAGGGTAAAACAGCCTTGCAATAAAGGCAGACTAGATAGTAGGGCGAGGTATAGAACGGCAGAGCGCAAACGTAATAAGCGTGGTAAGCGTTGCATGATCTATTCCCCAAATAACAAGGTATCAATGCCATCACATAGGCAATGCACCATTAACAAATGCGTTTCCTGAATCCGGGCAGTACGCTGGCTGGGGACGCAAAGATGCACATCGCCTGCTTGCAACATTGCCCCAATCTTGCCGCCATCTCTGCCGGTTAAGGCCACAACCTTCATCGCTTTCGCATGAGCGGCTTCAATGGCGGTAATCACATTACCCGAATTGCCGGACGTGGAAATCGCTAATAACACATCACCCGCTTGCCCTAAGGCACGGACTTGGCGGGAAAAGATTTGTTCGTAGCTATAGTCGTTGGCAACAGCAGTCAGAATCGAGGAGTCGGTAGTTAAGGCGATTGCTGCCAGCTCTTGCCGTTCCATTTCAAAGCGTCCAACTAATTCGGCGGCAAAATGCTGAGCATCGCCTGCTGAGCCACCATTCCCACAGGCCAGAATTTTGCCCTTTTCCTGCAAGCAGGTGGTCATCAGTTCAATAGCGGCAGCGACAGGTGCGGCTAAGGCTTCTTTGGCGGCTAATTTGGTTTGCGCACTATCGTCAAAATGTTGGGCAACGCGAGCAACTAAGTCCATATGTTCTGTCCAGTATCAAGTAGCTAAAAAACAATGACTTTGATTTTAACAGGATAGTTTCAGGC
>CAZOBT010000300.1:0-2725 GCA_964578025.1 uncultured Rhodocyclaceae bacterium
GTTAGGCTTAAATCGGTCTTCGCATCTTGCCAGCCGAATTTGCTAAAAACCCGCCCTAAGCGTGATGCAGAATCATCGCGCCAGCCACCATCATGGAAGGCTTCGCCATTGACATACCATGACAGCCCCTTCTCGGCATGGCTGCCCCCATGTTCTAAGTTCAACATTTGCCGCGAGAACGAACCCACTTTGGTTTCTAACTTAGTCCCCGGATGGCTCCAACCATCCTTGGTTTGCAAAGACAATGCACCGCCTAAGGTATTGAGGCCAAACAAGGGATTTGAACCGGGTAATAAGGTGAGATTGGCAATCGCCGAACTGGGTAATAAATCCCAACTCACCACATCACCAAACGGCTGATTCATGCGTACCCCATCCAGATACACCGACATCCCTTGTGCCGTGCCTAAGATGGGTGAAGCGGTATAGCCCCGGTAATTCAGGTCAGCTTGTAGCGGGTTGCCTTGAATTTCATTGAGATGCACTCCGCCCAATTGCCGATTCAAGAAATCTGGCAAATCACTACTGCCTGCACGTTGCATATCCGCTGCAGTTGCGGTTTGGACTGGGGCAGGAATATGGTCTTTCGGCTGGCCTAAACCGGGCAACGGGGCAGTGCCAATCACCGTAACGGTAGGAGCTTGGGTAATGTTATTAGGATTAGCATGACTTTGCTCTGTGCTTTGGCTAAATGCAGTGGGCGCATAACACAAACTCAATACTGCCAAGCTCAAGCAAGTACGGCGGGGAGCAAACAAAAGGGAGGTTTTGGTCTTCATGGCTTGTCTCTTCCAAGTATTTTTCTTACCCCGAGTGTCGCTCTCCTCTCGCCTAAGTTTCGTGGGAAGGTTGCCCGATAGAACCGGGAAAAATTCCCGGTCAATCACTGGCGTGCATCCTTGTTAAATTAAGCGTGTTACGTTGTAAGGTTTCCTGTGACAAAAGGCACTAAGCCATATTCAATGGCTAGCCATAACAGCTTGAAATCATTATCTGCCGCGAGTTTTTGCCGCACCATCGACAAATGGTTATGAATCGTTTTCGGGCTCAGGTGCATCCGTTCGGCAATGCCACTGGTGGAGTCTCCGCGCACTGCCATCCGTAACACTTCAAATTCACGCGGCGTTAAACAAGCCAATGGCTCTTCACCTGCCACGGCAGCACAGGCGACAGCTTGGGCAATATCCGCCGACAGTACCCGCTCACCGTGACTAATCCGGCGAATCGCCGTGACTAACTCCCCCGGATCGGCACTTTTACTGAAATAACCTAATGCCCCTGCACGCAGGGCTTGCGTTGCAAAACTGGCGGTATCGTGCATGGATGACACCAGCACATTTAGGCTAGGCGAGCGGCTTAAAATGCGGCGCAAAACTTCTAAGCCACTGTCTTGCCCTAAACTTAAATCCAAAACGACAATATCAATCCCACCCGCTTGCACACAGGCATAGGCCGCATCCGCCGTCGCAGCTTCTGCCACCACTTTCATATCACATTCGGCATCCAAAAGCCGCCGATACCCGGCACGTACAATGGCATGATCATCAACCAATAAAATACGAATCATGAGCTTTCTCCTTGGATTGGCAACCAAGCCAATACACACACGCCACCGGACAAGACATTTTGAAAACGCAGCTGTCCATGCGCCATCGCAATCCGTTCGCGCATCCCCAACAAACCGCTCCCCATTGCGGTAGCAATTTTTTCGACCTTGCCGATACCGTTGTCTTGCACACGCAAGGTAATGCCCTGTGGGTCTTGCTGTAAAACCACCTGACACTGCGAGGCTTGGCTATGCCGCACAACATTAGTCAGTGCTTCTTGCAACAAGCGATATAAGGCCAAACCGGATGGCGGGGGCAGTGGGGCTAAGCGGGCGGGCAATGTCGCGTCTAGTCGTAAATTTGGCGCACGTTGCTGCCACCCATTCACCAAATCCTGCAAGCCTTGCAATAAACCAACGCCATCTAAACTATGCGGGCGCAGCCGTGATAACAGCGTTTTTACCTGTATTGCCATGCTGCGTGCCTCTTGCCCCAGATCATGAGCCGACTCTTGAATGGCACTGACCGCCACCTTGCCAACATTCCTTTCGATATAACTTGCCGTCATGCTCATTGCGGTCAACATTTGCCCAAACTCATCATGCAGCTCCCGCGCCAATTCACGGCGTTCGCTTTCTTGTAACTCCAAAAGACGATGCGTAAGCCGCTGTTGTTCGGCGCGTGACTGCGCCAAACTCGCTGCTAAGCGATTGATGGCATTGGAAATTTCTGCAAACTCTTGAAGCTTAAAGTTAGGCAAATCGGCCTGTTCTGCCCCTTGCTCTAAACGTGATAAACCATCCAGTAAAGCGCGCACGGGGGATAAGGCGCGATGGGCTAAGCACCACGCTAATCCTAAGGTCGTTATTGCAAACAGTAAGAGCATGACCAAAATCCCCGCACTATCGGCAAGGGCTTCTTGGAGTTCGGAATATGGGTCTGGGCGAATCAGCAAGGTTTCACTCCCTAGGGGTAGGCGTAGGGCTTGCGGCTTGCCACGTTCCGGTAATAACCAATCCAGCCAAGCAGAATCAATGTGTGTTGGCTCAACATGTTTTGATTCCAGTTGCAATTGCAGATGGCGTAACGCGCCTTGCCCAAGCACATCGGTAAATGCCGCTAAGGCAGGCGGCGACGCATCCGCTTCTAATTGCCCGGCCTGAATCAACACCTTGGCG
>CAZOBT010000301.1:0-2701 GCA_964578025.1 uncultured Rhodocyclaceae bacterium
CCGATGTCGCTCGTTCTACGCCCGAGGCCGTACAGGCGATTTTGGATGGGATGAACTGGTTGGCCTTGAGCCATGACGAAGGCCCGTTTTATCAAATGCAACGCATGGATCGCTACAAAGAAGTGATTCAAGAAATGCTCGCCAAAGGCTTGGCTTATCCCTGCTATATGAGCAGTGCCGAACTCGACGCGCTGCGCGAAGAGCAACGGGCGCGGGGGGAAAAGCCGCGTTATGACGGACGTTGGCGGCCTGCACCGGGGAAAACCTTACCCACACCGCCCGCCGAGGTGCAGCCCGTGATTCGCTTTATGAATCCGCAAGAAGGCGTAGTCGCTTGGGATGACCAAGTGAAAGGGCGCATCGAATTTTCTAACCAAGAATTAGACGATTTAATCATCGCCCGCGCTGATGGCACACCGACCTATAACTTCTGTGTCGTGGTGGACGATTGGGATATGGGCATTACGCATGTGATTCGCGGGGATGATCATGTGAACAATACACCGCGCCAAATCAACATCTTACAAGCCCTTGGGGCAACCCCACCCGTGTATGCACATTTGTCGATGATTCTGGGCGACGATGGGCAAAAGCTGTCGAAGCGACATGGGGCTGTGTCGGTAATGCAATATGACGAACAAGGCTTTTTGCCCGAGGCGGTGATTAACTATTTGGCGCGTTTGGGTTGGTCGCATGGCGATGATGAAGTTTTTTCACGCCAACAATTTGTGGAATGGTTCAACCTTGACCACATCACGCCCTCGGCGGCACAGTTCAATACCGAAAAATTGCTGTGGCTGAATCAGCATTACATGAAGCAACTGCCCACTGCCGAACTCGCTGCCTTAGTTGCCCCACGTTTACAAGCGCAAGGTATCGACCTTGCCAATGGCCCTGAGCTAGCCGAGGTCGTGGCGTTGTATGTGGATCGTTGTAATACCTTGAACGTCTTGGCAAATGCGGTGGCCTTCTTCTATCAAGCCGTTAGCCCCAGTGCTGAATTGCTGGCGGAGCAAATCACCGATGAATCCCGCCCCGCCTTAACGGCCTTCGCTGCCGCGTTAGCCGATGTGGCATGGGAAACCCCAGCGATTGCCGCCTTGATTAAAGAAACGGTCAAAGCTAATGGCATCAAAATGCCTAAACTCGCCATGCCGCTCCGCGCCATCCTCACCGGACAAACCCAAACTCCGTCAGTGGATGCGATTGTGAAACTGGTTGGGCGCGACGTGGCCTTAGCCCGTTTGCAGCAAGCCTTGGGGTAATACGGATTAAACCCAAGCCTTAAAAAGGCTTAAAAATAAAGACCAAATAAAAAACCACCAGATATAGTATGTCTATCTTGGTGGTTTTTTGTTTAGACCAAATGTTTATTGTTCGTTGGCTATACTTGGCATTTTGCGAGGAGAGACATCATGGCAGTCGAAACACCTGTATGGGCGGGCAGTCCGTCACAGATCACTAACCTTGGGGTGTATTTGGTGTGTGGCCTTGTGTCATTAACCATTGTTGGTGCGGTTATTGCCCTGCCTTATGCCCTGTGGCAGTACTTTATTTTGAAATGCCAACGCTATGAATTGACTTCGCAACGCCTAAAAATTCATAGCGGTGTATTTAACAAAAAGATTGATGATCTTGAGCTATATCGGATACGCGATACCAAAGTTGAGCAACCTTTCTTTTTGCGCTTATTTGGCCTTGGCGATGTGATGCTTGTCAGTACAGACAGCAGTACGCCTACGGTTGTGCTACATGCCGTCGAACACGCCGAACAATTGCGTGAGCAAATTCGTCATTTGGTTGAACAACGCCGCGAGGCAAAACGTTTGCGTGTCGGCGAGTTTGACTAAGCTAGTCGTTTTCTTTTGTGTTGGCCTCAACCACCACAAAATATTTTTCTACTGCTTCTACAACTTCAAACATACCGGTGAAACCAGCGGGGATGATGGCGGACTCTCCGGTTTTGACTTCAACAATTTTTCCGGCATCGTCATGTAGGCGCACGATGCCGCGTATGACACTGAAAAACTCTTCTTTATTGTCAGCGAAGGCAATGCGCCATGCGCCTGGTTCACATGCCCAAATCCCCGCTTCCATTCCTGTCGCAGAGCTGTTGTAGTGTGTCCATGTTTGGCGTTGGGGATTGCCTGTTACAAGGCGATCTGGGCGGGGATAGTCAATACTGGGCGCGGGAGCTTGTGTTTTAAAATCAATAATCTTTTTCATTAACCTTTTCCTAAAGAAGGCAATACCATCATGACTGAACCCGTAGAAAACTCGGTGACAACGACAACAACTGCCTTGCCAGAGCCTAAACCATTGTGCCTTTCGGTCATTGAGGCGCGTATTTTAGGGGTTTTGATTGAAAAAGAGCGGACAACCCCTGATGTCTATCCGCTGACGCTGAATGCTTTACTTGCCGGGTGTAATCAGAAAACCTCGCGTGATCCGGTGATGAATTTGCGTGAGGCCGGCATTCAGGCCGCCTTAGAGGAGTTACGGGGCAAGGATTTAGTCACAGAAAGTTTTGGTGCGTCAGGGCGCGTACTACGTTATGCACAACATATGGGCAAGGTGTATGCCCTACCCAGCCCTTGTGTACCTTTGTTAGCCACCCTCATTTTGCGTGGCGCACAGACCTTGAATGAATTACGGGCGAATTGCGAACGCTTACATCATTTTGCAGATGTTTCTACAGTCG
>CAZOBT010000302.1:0-2688 GCA_964578025.1 uncultured Rhodocyclaceae bacterium
TTGCAGATCGTTATCTTGCGCAAAATTCAGTAGGAAGCGGTAAGCCATCGGTTCAACTTCGGCAAGGCGACCATCGACAAACACGGCTTTATCGTTGCCATAATCACCAGGCCCAACATAGGGCGAATATTGCATTTTCTTTTGCTTGCCAAAGGCTGACATCACACCACACAGGCGTTCTGCCCAGTCACTGGGGCGGAATTTTCGTCCTTCGCGGGTGACACCAAGAATAATAAATGTGTTGGAGGAATCTTCTGGAGTTGTCATTATTCCACTCTGTTCTTTTAATTGAATCTGCGTCTTGTAAACGCAGTGGGAAATCCCTGTTACATAACTTAACCCGATAGGGCGGTTTGTGTTGCGGAGTGCTTTTTCGGCCTGCCATTTTAACAGAAAGCCTTAGGCTTTCGAGTTTTACCAGGTCGACAATCTACTTTTTTGCGTAATCGTTTGGTTTCAGTCAATTTGAGCGGATCTGCTTGCTTTGCTACAAATACGCGTAAAGAAAAAGGCGATCTCAAGTGATCGCCTTTTCTCTAACATTTACCGCTGTACCGCAAACTGCTTACTTTAACTGCTCATGCAACAAGGTCAGAATTCTCTGTGTCGTTTCAGAGGTTTCCTCTTTCCCTTCACCATTCAGTACCTGTACTGTGCTCAAGTTATTCATGTCTTTTACATAAACACGATAGCGAGTTTTGTCGGCAGAGTTATCTTTGCTGTCACGCCAGAAAGCTAACTTTGACAACATGCCGGGGTCTTTCTTCTTGGCATCTGCATCGGAATCGATGTAACGCACAAAGTAAAGACCTTTTGCACGGTCGCGGTCTTCAACCATAAAACCAACGCGGTCTAGTGCCAAACCAACACGCCGCCATGCCCGATCAAAACGGTCTTGCAGTTCCAACTGGGCAGAAGTGGCGGCGCGCACAATTTTGGCCTGTTCTGCAGCCTTGGGTGTGGCTAAGGCTTGCGTCGCTTTCTGTTCCTCTGTGCCTAAACGCACCATGAAACGACGCAGCATTTCGGCTTCAAGCTCGGGGTCAGCCGCCTTGGGTTGCCAACGGGTATCATCTTTGGCAGTCGAGGTATATACCTCTTCCATGGCACGATGGCTAATGTACACTTCAACCGTACCCGCTTCGCTGCCAGGTTCAAGGCGAGTTCTGAACTTATCACGCTCGCCTGTTGAATAGAGTGAGTCTAAGACTTTACCAAGTGAGCGGCGGATAAAGTCATCGGGCAATTTCGCCCGGTTTTCTGCCCAATCGGTTTCCATTACCCCCGCTTCAGGGCGTTCCACCTTGATGATGAAACCCGTCTCTTGCCAAAAGTCTTTTAAGTTTTCCCAAATTTTGTCATTACTCATGCGCACGACGAGCCAACGTTGTGAGCCAGAGCGTTCCATCCGTGCCACGTCAACTTTGGGCAACACCGCGCTTTCTTGCGCACCGGGGGTATTGGCATTGGCCCGATCCTGTGCATAGGCCGAGAAGGTTGCAGAGCCTTTACCCGCACGATCTGGCACGGAGAAACGGTCATCTTTCGTTAACTGGGTCAGATCAGGTGGAATTTCCAGCGAAGGCAGTTTGGTCGTTGTTTTGTAATCAATCTTTTTCGACTCAGGGATGATGCCGCAGCCGCTAGTGGCCAGCAGCAACATCGACAAAAGCAATAGCGGCGTGCGTTGTTTCATTGGTTTTTATCCTTAACAAACTCTAGCTGACAGCAATTCCAGCCTGTTGTAATGCCGCTAAAACTTTAGCGTGATTAGCACTAGTCAACGTAGTCAACGGTAAGCGAATCCCGTTAGGAATCAGCCCCATCTTGTATAACGCCCACTTCACCGGAATCGGATTAGCTTCACAGAACAAATCACGATGTAAGGCTTGTAATTGGAAGTGAATTGCCCGTGCTTTCGCTGCTGCTACACACATTTCGTGAATTAAACGAGGGGCAACGTTGGCGGTAACAGAAATCGTGCCGTGGAAGCCAAGCAGAATCGTTGCCATGCAAGTCATATCATCGCCGCTATACAAGGCAAAATCTTTAGGCGCACGCAGAATCAAATCGGTAGCGCGATCAATATTACCTGTTGCGTCTTTTACCCCAACCACGTTAGGAATTTCCGCTAAACGCAAGGTGGTGTCATTTGACATATCCGCCACAGTACGTCCGGGAACGTTGTACAAAATCACAGGAACATCTACTGCTTCGGCGATTGCCCGGAAATGCTGATACATACCCTCTTGGGTGGGACGGTTGTAGTAAGGCACAACCGATAACACCGCATCAACACCAGCCTCTTTAGCAAATTGGGTCAGTTCAATCGCTTCTTTGGTGGAGTTTGCGCCTGTTCCAGCAATGACCGGAACACGCCCAGCCGCATGAGCTACCGTGGTACGGATCAGGTGGCAATGTTCTTCAACATTAACAGTGGGGGATTCACCCGTAGTGCCAACAACAACGATGCCATCCGTACCTTCTGTAATATGAAAATCAATCAAGGTGCGCAACGCCGCATCATCTAGGCTACCGTCTTCGCGCATGGGCGTAGCAATAGCAACAAGAGAACCTGTAATCATGGTCGTGATTTCAAAAAAAATGGTTCGAGGATTCTAACCGAAGACTTACACATCGCGCACGGTATGTGGGCGATGTGCCAAGTCTTTTCCTTACTTCGCTTAG
>CAZOBT010000303.1:0-2649 GCA_964578025.1 uncultured Rhodocyclaceae bacterium
GAGTTACGGGGAATGACTTTTTCGACAATGCCGCCCATTGTTTCTAAGCCGAGCGATAAGGGAATCACGTCGAGCAATAACCAATCGTCGCCGCCAGTTTTGTTGCCAACAAGCAAATTGGCTTGCGTTGCCGCACCCAGCGCGACGACTTTATCGGGGTCAAGGTTGGTTAAAGGCTCTTGCCCAAAAAACTCACCCACCGCATGTTGTACTTGCGGCATCCGGGTTGAACCACCGACCATGACCACGCCCTTGACTTCATCCGCACTTAACTGCGCGTCGCGTAAGGCTTTTTTCACTGCTTGTAGGGTTTTATTGACTAGGTTTTTGGTCAATTCGGCAAAGGTTTGTACCGACAACACCAAATCAACGACTGTGCCGCTTGAGAGCTTCGCGGTTAAACGGGCTTCGGCATGATGGGTTAAATATTCTTTGGCTTCCCGCGCTTTGAGCATTAACAACTGTGAATCTTGGGGGGGCAGTTGCGACAGCTTCGCCTGTTCTAAGACCCAACAGAAAATGCGATGGTCAAAGTCATCTCCACCCAAAGCGGAATCGCCGCCCGTGGACAGCACTTCAAATACGCCCCGCGATAAACGCAAAATCGAAATATCAAACGTGCCGCCACCTAAGTCATACACGGCATAAATGCCTTCGGCGGCATTGTCTAAACCATAGGCAATCGCCGCCGCCGTTGGCTCGTTGAGCAAACGCAATACATTTAGCCCGGCAAGTTTGGCAGCATCTTTGGTGGCTTGGCGTTGTGCGTCGTCAAAATAGGCGGGAACGGTAATCACCGCACCGACCAACTCCCCCGCTAAGGCGGCTTCGGCACGGGTTTTTAAGGTCTTCAGAATTTCTGCCGAAACTTCCACCGGGCTTTTCACCCCCGCCACGGTACGCAATTTGACCATGCCGGGCGCGTCTAAAAAGTCGTAGGGTAGGGGTTCGTTATGCGCGATGTCTTTTAAGCCGCGCCCCATAAAGCGTTTCGCCGAGACCACGGTATTTTTCGGGTCACTGGCTTGATGCGCTTGCGCGGTATAGCCAACACTTTCCACGCCCTCAGCGGTGTAATGCACCACCGACGGCAACAGTGGGCGACCCAGTTCATCATTGAGCACCACCGCCATGCCACTGCGCACCGAAGCCACCAGCGAATTCGTCGTGCCTAAATCAATCCCGACCGCTAATTTGTGTTGATGCGGGGCAGCGGATTCACCCGGTTCTGCAATTTGAAACAAGGCCATAGACCACTTCCTTTGATTCGTGTTATCCGTTTAATGTGTTGAATTTATTCATCTAATGCCGTTAAGGCATCATCAATTTCATGCACCAGCTTTTCTAAAAACATCAAGCGTCGGGCTAATTCTGCTGCCGCCGCATAGTCTTGTTGCGTATCCAGCAAGTCACCCATCTGGGTATAGCGTTGGCGAATATCGGCGCGTAAGCGGTTATGTAAATGCTCTAATTCATGATGTTCGCCGCCCATGCGAGCTTCCATTACCGCTTCGCGCCATTCCATTTGCTCCATTAAAAATTCAGGAGCCATTGCTGTATTACTTTCGGCTTGCAAATCCACCCCCGCCAATTCCAAGACATATTTGGCACGGGTTAAAGGCTTCTTCAAGGTTTGATAGGCTTCATTGGCACGAGTGGCCCATTGCATCGACAAACGGCGTTGCGTGTTATCGGCTTGGGTAAAGCGGTCAGGGTGCACCTGCGCTTGCACCTCGCGGTAACGCCGATCAAGTTCGGCAATATCAATGACAAACGCCACGGGCAAATCAAACAGGGCAAAGAAATTGGCGTTGAAGTGGGCGGTAATGTCCATGATTGGCAATCCAAAATAGGCAAAATGGATGCAGTCGCACACGACCACATCCATTTGGGGGAACAGCACGCTTAAACGTTAAATGATTCGCCGCAACCGCATTGATCTTTAACGTTGGGGTTATTGAACTTAAAGCCTTCGTTTAAGCCTTCGCGGGCAAAGTCCAATTCCATGCCATCAATGTACGGCAAGCTTTTCGGATCAACAAAAACCTGCACCCCATGACTGGCAAAAATATGGTCGTCGGCATCGGCGGTGTCGACAAATTCCAGCTTATAGGCCATGCCCGAACAGCCGGTTGTACGCACGCCTAAACGTAGACCAATGCCTTTGCCGCGCTTTTGCAAAAAGCCATTGACATGGGCGGCGGCTTTTTCCGTGAGCGTGATTGCCATGATGCTTACTCCCCTTGCTTTTTCTTGTAATCGGCAACAGCGGCTTTAATTGCGTCTTCCGCCAAGATGGAGCAGTGGATTTTTACAGGAGGCAGTGCCAGTTCTTCGGCGATTTCGGTATTTTTGATCGCTAAAGCTTCGTCCAAGGTTTTGCCCTTGACCCATTCGGTGACTAAGGAAGACGAGGCAATCGCTGAACGACAGCCATAGGTTTTGAATTTGGCATCTTCAATCACACCACCATCACCGACTTTGATTTGCAACTTCATCACGTCACCACAGGCCGGTGCGCCGACCATGCCCGTGCCAACATTGTCATCTTCTTTACCAAATGAACCCACGTTACGTGGATTTTCGTAGTGGTCTAATACTTTTACGCCGTATGCCATGATTCACTCCTTGCGCTTATTGACGATTTAC
>CAZOBT010000304.1:0-2618 GCA_964578025.1 uncultured Rhodocyclaceae bacterium
TTCATTTTGCCCCGTCTGGTGGCAATGATTTAACCAGCCTAGACTGGTCAAAAATCCCCCCCCTCCCCTACGAATCCCTCCCCCCCAGCGACGCATGGCAATTCATGCCCAATGAAGAGCGGGAGCTAATTGAGAAGTTAAATAAAACCTGCAAAAGATTAGAGCAGAGTTGCTCTGGGATTGCAGTTGGCATTCAAACAAGTGCAGATAATATTTACCATTTAACAAAGCTTAGGGATGGAGTTTATTTGTCTCACGCTAATAAAGATAAGCCAGTCGAAGTCGAAATTGAAGATGGGATTATGAAGCCATTAGTTTCTGGCCCCGAAGCCAAACGTTATCAGAACCCACTTACCAATGTCTATATACTATTTCCTTATAATTGTGATGGGGAACGCCCCTTACTATTCTCACACGATGAAATGAAAAACAAGTTCCCAAAGGCTCGGAACTACCTTCTCAATAATGATGGGCAATTAAAAAAGCGGGAGGGTGGAAAATTTAATATTGAGCAGTGGTATCAATTCGGTAGAAATCAAAGCATAGATAAGCAGAAATTTCCTAAGCTTCTTATCCCTCGTTTAGTAAAAAATCTATTTTGTACCATCGACTCAAATGGTGAGTTTTGCTTGGACAATGTTGATGTTGGTGGGGTCTTTTCTACAGAAGATGGCGGTTTATCATTCCTTGCTGGCATTCTTAATGCACCTGTTGCTGATTATGTTTGGCGACGGATTTCTAAGCCATTTCAAAATGATTACCGGGCGGCAAATAAACAATTTATTGCTCCCTTGCCTATTCCTGAAGCCACTGACGAACAAAAACAAGCGGTAGCGACGTTGGCGGAAGAATTGCAGAAAGTGCATACGCAGTTTCGGGATGAACTCTTGAAACTCGAAAAACGCCTTGGGGCGGCGCAGATGGTGGGGGATGAGAAGCCGGTGCAATGGATTTGGGCAAACTTGCCCGAAGAAAAACAGATCAAAAGCAGCCCTGCTGCGAAAGCCAGCGGACTCAAAGGTAAAGCCCTGAGCGAATGGGCAAAAGCACAATGCCAAGCCGCCCTTGATGACAAACTCAGCCGCCTTGCCGCTTGCCTTAGCCCCGGCGTAAACCTTGCGGTCAAACACGAAGACGGCGAAATGATGTTGTTGGCAAATGGCGCAGCCGTTTTAGAGAGTGTCTATGTCGATGAAACTGTGGCGGATTTCATTGTGGCGCAATGGAAATATGTCCTACGCACCACCAACATTACGCCCAGCCTAACCGCCGAAAAACTGCTGAAAGAACTGCTCAAGCTCAAGAAAACCGACAACAGCAGCCTGCAACAACAAATCCTTGATCTGGATAAACGACTCGACCAACTCGAAACCGAAATCGCCGCCAAGGAAAAAGCGATGAACCAATTGGTCTACACCCTATACGGCCTTAGCCCGGAAGAAATTCAACGTATTGAACGTGGCTAACCAAGAAGAGCTTTGTTGCCCGGAGGAGCATAGCGAGTCCGAGGCAGCGTTAACGGCTCCGGCATTAGGCAAAATAGACCAAATAAAAAATCAGCCAATAACATATATATAATATGGTCAAATTGATTCAAGACCAATGACAAGAAAGCGAGCCGAAACAATGAATCCACCCGATTTTTCCTTGTCGCCACCAAACACACATAATGGCGTGTTGAGCGTGAGTGAGTTAAATGCGCGGGCGCGGCAGGTCTTAGAACAGCAAATTCCCTTGTTATGGATTGCTGGGGAAATTTCTAATCTGACGTATGTCAGTTCTGGGCATGTGTATTTCAGTCTGAAAGATGCCTCGGCGCAGGTGCGTTGTACGTTGTGGCGTAGTCGGGCGCAGCTTTTGCCGTGGCGGTTGCAAAACGGCGAACATGTCGAAGTACGGGCGCGCCCGAGTTTGTATGAGGCACGCGGTGAATTTCAGCTCAATGTGGAAAGTGTGCGCCAAGCTGGGCAGGGGCAATTATTTACGCGCTTTTTAGCCTTGAAAAATCAGCTTGAAGCCGAAGGGCTGTTTGCTCCCGAACGCAAACGCGCTTTACCCAAATTGGCACGGCGTGTTGCGATTGTCACCAGCCCACAGGCCGCCGCTTTGCGTGATGTGTTAGTCACCTTGTCGCGCCGCGCCCCGTGGTTAGAAAGCAAAATTTTTCCCACCCAAGTGCAAGGCGAAGGCGCGGCGGCACAGATTGCCCAAAGCCTAAAACTTGCGGGTGCAATGCCTGAGCGCGGCGCGTGTGATCTGATTATTCTGTGTCGTGGGGGCGGCAGTATTGAAGATTTATGGGCGTTTAATGAAGAGGCCGTGGCACGCGCCATCGTTGCTACGCCGATTCCGGTCATTAGTGGGATTGGGCATGAAACCGATTTCACCATTGCGGATTTTGCCGCCGATGTCCGCGCTGCCACACCGACCGCAGCGGCGGAATTAGCTTGCCCCGATGGTGCGGCTTTGCAGCAGCAATTACAACACCTCGCCAACCAGTTGCACTATCGCTACGAACGGGTCTTGGGCGATAAACAACAGCAACTGGATCACCTCAGCCATCGCCTCCGCCACCCGGCGCAAACCTTGGCGCAGCAAGGCATTGTCATCGAAAATTT
>CAZOBT010000305.1:0-2611 GCA_964578025.1 uncultured Rhodocyclaceae bacterium
GACAGTTACCTCGCGTTTTTCAAGCACGCCGGGTTCTTTTTCCACAAAAATGAAATTCTTTAAACCTTCAACCAGCAAAGCATTTAATGGAATACGCACCCCTTCATGATGGCTATCGGCGATTAAGGAAACGCGGACATACATTTCGGGCTTGAGCAAACCATCGCTGTTATCGACCGAACTACGCACTTGTACGCGCCGTGTTGCCGGGTCAATCACCGGGGAAATACGTTCTACACGCCCTTCAAAACTGCGATTTTGATAGGCATTGGCTTCGACCTTAATCCGTTGCCCAACGGCAACTTGTGCCAAATCTTTTTCTGGCACATCAATGTTGACCGTGAGTTTCTTTAAGTTGGCGACAACCAATAAGGGTTTATCTAAATCTGGACGAGCCTCTAAACCGGGACTGGCATTCCGTTCTGCAACTACCCCAGCAATGGGAGAACGTAGCACCAGCGTTTCCCCTTGTGCCTCCGTTCCGCGTGTTAAGTTACTTAAACGTAGCTTGGCGCGTTCCGCTTCTGCCGCTGCCTGAGTCGCTTCATTACGCGCACTTTCTAAATCCCGGCGTGATAAGGCTTCACCCTGAAACAAAATCTCGGCACGACGTAACGAGGATTGCTTTTGTGCCACATCGGCGGCAGCTTTTGCGTTATCTGCCAACGCAGCACCTAATTCGGGAGCATCCAAAGTAATCAAGCCTTGCCCCGGCTTCACCATATCGCCAATCTGAGCATTAACTTGTGTGACACGCCCAGCAACCGGGGGGAAAAAGCGCACAGTGGCATCTTCGTTATAACTAATTCGTGCCGCCAGCGGTTCAGCTAAGGGGATGGGTGAGACTTCGGCTTTTTCTAAGCGGATTTGTGCAAGTTGTGGTGCGCCTGTGGCAAATTTTAATACGGTGGGGGCTGGGCTGGTTATTGCCACTTGTGCGGATTCTTCCTTCTTTTCATGCGCATGATGTGAATTGATTGCCAAAGCCGCGACCACGACAACACTCATCGCTGCTGCCGCGAACAAAACGGGTTTCTTATGTTTTTGCTGTAATTTCATGGGGTTGTCCGAGGGAGAGAGAGACGATAGGCATGCCAAACCTTGCTTGTTTCGGCACGGGCAAGAATGGCCTCTTGGCGTGCTGCTCGCAAAGAGCGGCCTGCATCCAGAAAATCGGTTAAACCAATTGCGCCATGTTGAAAGGCTAATTCTGCGGCTTTTGCCGCTTTTTCTGCCGCAGGTAATACTTGATCGCGCACCGTCAGATAACGGGTTTGTGCAGCGGAGTATTCAGCTTCTAAACGCGCCACCTCCATCGCGGCGTTAATCCGAGTACGTTGATAGGCAATTTCAGCCGCCGAATAATCGGCTTCGCCGCGTGCAATATCACCGCGATAATCATTTCCAATCAATAAAGGAATTGACAGGCTTACCCCATAGGTTTTACCGGCATCGGGAGGGAAATGCTCGTATTGCAAGCCAACGGTGACATCACGGGTACGTTGCGCCCGTGCTAAATCACGCACCGCCTCCGCTTGTTTTAAGCGATTTTTTGCAGCTAGAACATCAGCCCGCTCGTCAACAATGCGAAAGTCCGTTACGGGTGTAATCCGGCTTAACTCAGGCCAGTCGCTTTGTACCTGTAACTCTTTTGCCGGAAGACGATTGCCTAATAAAGAGCTAAGCTCAATCCTTGCTTTATCTAGGCTAAGCTCTGCACTGACCGCCTCATTTTGCACTCGCCCCATATCAGCACGTACCCGTGCGGCATCGGCACTGGAAATATCTCCAGCTTTTAGCCGTAATTCTGCAATACGCAAAGTGCGAGCAGCCAGTTCCGCATTCTCTTTGGCGGCTAAGCGCGTTTCTTGGGCAGCAAGTACATCGGTATAAATTTGCGCCAAATTCAAGCGTGCTTGACGGATGGTGTCATTCAAATCTGCCACTGAAGCTTCTACGGCTTGGTTTGCCGCCTGTAAACGCAAATCGCGCTTATTACCACGCTCAAAGGTTTGCTCCACCCGGATAACGTGATCCATGTTCTTTTGCCAATACCGTTCCTTGCTCACCGTTGCGGGGTTGATGCTATTGACGGCATACGACAAGGTGGGATTAGGTCGTGCTCCCGCCATCGCCACACCAGCTTCCGTACTTTGCTTCATGGCTTTAGCAAACGCAATTTCAGGATTCGCCTCTAACAACAAGGCTTCTGCTTGCGATAAAGAAAGCGTTTCGCCCAAAGCCGGGAAAGCACCTAAACACAAGGTGAAAAGTAGGGCGTATCGATGCCTGATCTGCATAATATGCGAGTTCCATCTAAGGGAATCCCTTAATTATACAGAGTGTTTTCTTACTGAACTCTGACCGAATCGCTATTTTCAGGGCAAAAAGCGTTAGCTTTTCCACTGATTTCCATATGACTGATTGGGTTAATTGCCTGCTTTAACGTGCTTTTGCCAAGATTGATCTACATACCAAGCAACCATTGCCCCAGCCAAACATAGTGGCGGTAAGGGAGACACACTTTGCAACAAGAACAGCAAAACCCCGATGATGAGATAAGGTAAAAAGCACGGCTTTGTATTTGGTCTATTTTCTGTAAGGCATGTTA
>CAZOBT010000306.1:0-2578 GCA_964578025.1 uncultured Rhodocyclaceae bacterium
TATGTCATTTCAGGGCTCGTGCAAAGAAGGCCGACGCTTTTTTTAACAGTTCATTGTCCTGACGAAGTTGCCGAATCTCCATCTCCAACTGGCGAATGCGTTGCTGCTCAGCGGTCAATGGCTTCCCCAATCCAGCTTGCCCCGCCTTTTCCGCATCCACCTGCGCCAGCCAGCGACGCATCGCCGTCTCCCCCAGCTCCATGTCCCGGCACACCTGAGCAACCGTCAGACCACCCTCGCGAATCATTTGCACGACTTGCAGCTTAAAACTGGCATCGAATACCCTGCGTTTTTGTGTCATTAATTTCTCCTCTTTCAGTGAATTTTCCACCTATCGAGGTGTCCAGGGAAATTAGACCACTACACTTTTTGCGTTGCGTAGAGAAACCAGAGTTTTTCGAGTCCTAAAGGAGACAGAAACCAGTAGGGACATTTTTTAGCATCTATCCGCGTTGGTTTCTATAAACGAGAGAAACCACGGCAAATATTGCAACTTTAGATACACAAAAGGTACATGGCTAAAAAAGCAAAAAGGCCACGTCCGAAAACGCGGCCTAAGTGCTTGAATTTATTGGTGGGCTGTGAGTGACTCGAACACTCGACCTACGGATTAAGAGTCCGCTGCTCTACCAACTGAGCTAACAACCCAACTTTGCGACCAAAATGGAGCAAAACAGGGGCGCATTATAGCGGCGTTATTAGATTTTGCAAGCCGCATCATGCTTTAACTGTGTCAACGCAAAGTAAGTACGCCAGACAAACTGATTTGAAAATTCATCATGGCTTGGGTTCGCTGTCTTTAAGGAGAGCAATGACAGAAGCTATCCAAAGATTTCCAAACAGTATTCAGACTTACTTACAAACGCCAATTTGGGATAAGCCCGTAGCCCGGAGGCGCATAGCGAGTCCAGGTAGCCGCTCAATCCGCAAAATCCAAGACCAAATTAAAAAACCTTTTATAAAGCATGTCAGTCATGGTTTATGGAAAAATAGACCAAATAAAAAAGCCAAGCAGGGCTTGGCTTTTTGGTGGGGTGGAGCAACCGGGGAGTTAGAGCAAGCCCATGGCTTTGGCTTGGGATTTTAGCTCGTCGCGGAAGTCGGGGTGGGCGATGTTGATGAGGGCTTCGGCGCGTTGTTTGAGGCTCTTACCGCGCAGGTGAGCGATGCCGTATTCGGTGACGACGTAGTTCACATCGTTCTTGGTGGTGGAGACCACGGCACCGGGTTTGAGCGTGGGGACAATGCGCGAGATCGTGCCGTTTTTCGCCGTGGAGGGGGTGACGATGAAGGATTTGCCGCCTTTAGAACGGTTGGCTGCCCGCACAAAATCGGCTTGTCCGCCCGTGCCAGAGAAGGGCGTTGCGCCGATGCTTTCGGAGCAACATTGCCCAGCAAAATCTACCTCAATTGTGCCGTTGATCGAAATCATCTTGTCATTCTGACCCGCGATATAGGGGTCGTTGGTGAAATCGACGGGGTGCATTTCGAGCATGGGGTTACGGTGCATGAAGTCGTATAGCTTCTTCGAGCCGAGGGCGAAGGTGGCGTACATTTTGCCCTTGCCAAAGTTCTTCGCTTCGTTGGTCACTGCGCCACTTTCAACGAGGCTCATGATGCCGTCGCCAATCATTTCGGTATGAATGCCAAGGTTACGCTTAGATTGCAACTGCATCACCACGGCATCGGGAATCGTGCCGTAACCGATTTGCAAGGTTGAGCCATCTTCAATCCGCTCGGCGACATAGCTGGCGATTTTTTCTTCGATCGGGCCAACTTTCGGCAGTGGCACTTCAAAGACAGGGGCATCGTCTTCGACTAAAGCGGCGACTTGCGAAATATGCACTAAGCAGTTGCCGTTGGCGAAAGGCACATTCGGATTCACTTCTAAGACCACGGCGCGGGCTTTTTGCACGGCTGCCATCGTGTAGTCTGCACCGATACTTAAAGAAAAATAGCCATATTCATCCATCGGTGACGCAAGGCTAAAAACCACATCAGCTTTGACCGCTTCTTCGCGGATCAAGTAGGGAATTTCAAAGAAATAATTGGGGACAACATCGACCACACCTGCCGCCCAACCGGGGCGTGTCGCACCGCTTAAAAACCAGCCGCAATGGGCAATATTCTCGGCGGTGGTCGGATCAAGGTATTCGTATTTGCGCAACGGCAGAATCTGCATCACCTTCACGCCATGAAAATCCTTACGGGCGGCAGACAAGGCATGGAGCAATGTCGGTGGTTCAGCCGCCGCTACCGGAACGCTGATTACGTCATAGTTTTTCACGACGCGAATCGCCTCATCGGCGGTCATTTTTTTAGATTGATACAGGGCTTGGGCATTAGTTGCCATTGTGTCTCCTCCCGGAAAAGACTTGGCGATGTTGTGCAACATCGTTGGTCAGGGGTTGGTAAAAATTTTTGCCGCCATTATTCCCCCACATCTTGACCAAAATGTTGCAACAACACACCACGGTTACAAAGGCAAATACAAGGGCAAATTAAGCCACCCGGTTAGGCCAGAGTAATTGCAGCAATTGCGGGAGACCTTCGCTGATGGCGACGGGGCCGGGGGTCA
>CAZOBT010000307.1:0-2570 GCA_964578025.1 uncultured Rhodocyclaceae bacterium
CACAATATTGGCCTCAAGGTATTTGCAGAAGGCGTACAAAATGAGCAAGAAATTACTACACTGTTGGCTTTAGGATTTGACGGCATGACTGGCCCTGGTGTAACAGCGCAATAGCTCGCAACACCATAAACCAAGACAAGAAACCCGCCATTTGGTGGGTTTCTTGTCTTGGATCGGAGTTAAGCCGGAACTTGCGGGTTCAAGCTATAGCGTCCCATGATGCTGGCAGAGGCTAGGGTGTGATTAGCAATCGCTTGCCGTAGTTGTGCTCCCGTTGCAGGCGCGGGAAGGCTTAGGCTGGCTACATCTAGGGCATAGACAGTCACGATGTAATGGTGAGGAATTTCATCATTCCACGGGGGGCACGGGCCATCGTAACCGTAGTAATTGCCTTGCATATCACCATCACCGGCAAACCACGCCGTATAGTCGTTAATCCCTTGGCTTGCCCCTTTTGCCGCTGCCGGGCCAGGTTTACCTTTGGGGGTCACTTCATGCGCAAACTCACCTTCGGCAATTTCTTGCACGGTTGCAGGTAAGTTAAATAAGACCCAATGGAAGAAATCAACACGGGGCAAACTTGCAGGCACAGTACGCCCTTCCTGATTCACGTCATCTCCCTGACTTGGCACATCAGGATCATGCATGATGATGGCAAAGGATTGCGTGCCATTGGGCACATCAGACCAAACTAAATGCGGATTACGATTTGCCCCTAAACACACGTGATGTGCGGTATCGGGAATACAAAAGGCCAAATGACCAGGTAAGACGCTGCCATCGGCAAAACTATTACTATGTAATTGCATCATGTCTCCTTTTTTGCGAGCGGGTTAGGTGCGCGCTTGTGGCTTATGCACCTCGGCGTTTGAAATCACTGATACGGAAACCTAGGACAAACAAGGTAGCGAAATACACGACGACGCTACCGAGAATCAACACGGTGAGACGCATAGTACGCTCAAGCATACTTGCCTTGAACCATAAATCGCTTGCCCCTTGCATAAAGAACAAGAATGTCCCCATTAACAGCAAAGCAAGCACTAATTTGCCATAAAACTTCATCCATCCTGCTTGCGGCGTAAATGCTTGGGCTTGGCGCAAACCACGATAGAGCAAGGTGGCATTTAAACAAGCCGCCAAGCCAATCGATAAGGCCAACGCAGCATGTTTGAGCCAGAAGACAAAGGCTAAGTTCATCGCCTGTGTTGCGGCAAGAGAAATCAGCGCAATTTTTACCGGGGTTTTGACGTTTTGCCGGGCATAGAAACCGGGAGCTAAGACCTTCACTACAATCAACCCTACCAAACCAATGCCATAAGCAATTAAAGCTTGTTGTGTTTGAAAGACATCATGTTGGGTAAATGCACCGTGATAAAACAAGGTCGTAATCAACGGTAACGATAACAAGGCCAAACCAACCGCAGAGGGGGCAGCAAGGAGAAAGGTCAGGCGCAAGCCCCAATCTAATAACTTACTGTATTCGTCATAATTTTGACTGGCGTGATATTTGGCTAATGATGGCAGAATGATCGTAGCAATTGCAACACCAAGCATTCCTGAGGGAAACTCCATTAGCCTATCGGCATAATATAACCAAGAAACACTGCCGTTGGCTAAGAATGAGGCAAAAATGGTGTTAATAATCAAGCTAATCTGCGCTACAGAGACCCCAATCAGGGCAGGAGCCATCAATTTCAAAATCCGTTGCACTCCCGGATAAGCGAGTGCTTGCTTCCATGAAAAATGCACGCGTGGCAGCATTCGTATCTTTAATAAGGCAGGAATTTGAAATCCCAATTGTAATAAACCACCAAAGAATACCGCCCAACCAAGAGCTAAGGCCGGATTTGCCACCTGTGGGGCAATCCAAAGCGAAAAGATAATGAAGGAGACATTCAACAGCACTGGGGTAAACGCGGGGACAGAAAAGCGACTCCATGTATTCAATATCCCACCCGCTAAGGCGACCAAGGACATGAATAAAATATAGGGAAAGGTAATGCGCGTCAGGGTAACGGTCAGATCAAATTTACTTTGATCGGCGGCAAAACCGGGGGCAGACAGCCATACCAACAGCGGCGCACCCACAATCCCAATCACTGTTACCACGCATAAGGCCATGAACAACAAACTAGCCACATGGTCGACTAACACTCGCGTTTCCGCGTCGCCTTCTTTGCTGCGATATTCGCCCAAAATAGGCACAAATGCCTGTGAAAACGCGCCTTCAGCAAACATCCGCCGCAATAAATTCGGCAATTTAAAGGCCACAAAGAAGGCATCAGTTGCCAGCCCTGCGCCAAAGCTTCGCGCAATCACAAAATCACGCACAAATCCCAGAATACGGGACACCAAAGTCAAACCACTGACCGTCGCCAGCGCACGTAACAAATTCATAACAGGAATAGAAAACAGAGGAATTGATCAAAGCAACACAGGACGCTATAATAGCGGGATTGCTGCAATCGCTAGCAAACAAGTTTCAGGTTGCCGATATAGCTCAGTTGGTAGAGCAGCGCATTCGTAATGCGAAGGTCGTAGGTTCGACTCCTATTATCGGCACCAAA
>CAZOBT010000308.1:0-1259 GCA_964578025.1 uncultured Rhodocyclaceae bacterium
GCAACATCACCAAAATCAACGGCGGCACTGGCATTAAATGCAATCACATTACCCAAGGCATGTAATTCTTTCTTTTTGGCTTCATAGTGATTCAAAATTTCATGCACACTAAAAACCAAAAAAATTAAGCTTAGGGTAATCCCAATCGCTACCACAATGGCTTGTGCCAATTTTGCGTGAATGGTGGCTTGTGTTTTCACCGAGGGCTACCTACAACTTGGCGTGCCAAACGCAACATTTGCAAATTAGGACGTAAACCCAAACGCTGCATAATGTCAGCATTGACATCAAATTGCAGGTTACTTGGCGCACGGACTAAACCAATCGCACCACCCCGTTGCGCAAAGTTTTCAATATCACTCACGGTGAGTACGGGATAACCATTGAGTGTGCGGAAGACCACACTGAGACGATTTTCTTCGTTCTCAGGAATAAACAAAGCCTGACACTCTTGCATTTGCTCAACATTACTAATGCGCCGTACTCGCAATTCCCGTCCGCCAACGGTGCGCCCCTCATAGCTCATCACATTATTGGCGAGTGCATCCCGTCCAAATAGACACACTGTGACACTGGGGGGATTATTGGGCCACTCGATATAACGTAAGAAATTAACCAAATAAGCCGCTTTCAATTGTTCCTCAGAACGTGCCTGCGCCCATGCCGGAGTCAGCATTATGCTAAGGAAGAGGCCAAGCAAAACATGGCGCAAATACGAAAAGTGGCACTTCATTGATGTGACGGAAAAACATCCGTAAATAATAAAAATAGCTGTTGTGCTCAAAAATGATACAACTTATCTTTGATTTACGTTGATTTGCCCTTATAAAATATTTGGTCTTTTTTCTCTATTGTATGGAAACAAAGCCTTATAAGCCGATTATGGATTTGGTCTATTGTTGCTGCTACTAGTACAACAAGAAACTTTCCCGCTCAGTGACCCATGCCACTTCATCGGCTTGTGTCAGACTGTCTAAATCCCCGGCTTGGCTAGTCGGATCATCTACCCATTCGCGCAACAAAGGCGAACCGTTAATCAGGTCGATGGCAAGGCGGTCAAATTCGTATTCGTAAGCAAAATCACGCCATAACGGGTAATCGGGATAAAGACGGCGAATCGCCTTAAAGGCAAGCGTTTGCAACCGCCACGGGCGGAATTGCAGGTGGTCGTAAAAACTACCCTCTGCATGAAAATGCAGGCCATTGCATTGTTTACCCACATGTTTATGGAAGGTGGGTTCAAACCAACAATCGCGCAC
>CAZOBT010000308.1:1359-2569 GCA_964578025.1 uncultured Rhodocyclaceae bacterium
GCGGCTTCGGGTTGCCAACCCTGCATATGAATACATTGGTAATCCACATCTAAGCCCAAGGTCGCAATAAACCAATGGCCTAATTCGCCCAAGGTCATGCCATGTCGCATCGGCATGACTCCCGCACCGACAAAACTTTCCCAACCGGGACGCAGGGTTAGCCCTTCAATCGGTCGCCCAACCGGATTCGGACGATCTAACACCCATACCGTTTTCCCGGTTTGTGCGGCGGCTTCTAAAACATAGCGTAAGGTCGTAATAAAGGTATAAATGCGGCAGCCTAAGTCTTGCAAGTCCACCAATAAGACATCAAAGGTCGCCAACATCGCAGGGGTGGGGCGGCGCACTTCGCCATACAGACTAAAGATGGGAATACCGAGCTGCGGATCAAGGAAATCGGGGGACTCCATCATATTGTCTTGCTTATCCCCGCGTAAGCCATGTTGTGGGCCAAACGCTGCCGTGAGTTGTATATCGGGCAAGGCGGCTAAGGCATCTAAGCTATGTTGCAAATCCAAGGTCACAGAGGCGGGATGGGCTAACAACGCCACCCGCTTGCCCTGTAAAGGACGACGTAATTGAGGATCACGAAGCAGGCGGTCGATACCAAACAAAACAGGGCTAGACATGGGCAAAGTCACTTAGGCAGATGGGTTAGGCGCGGAAAGGGCGGAAGGGCAGGGATGATACCGCAGGGTAAAACTCTCCCGCGCATGAAAATCCGGTTGTTCCCGTGCATGGTGCAATGCCCAATAGCTTTTTCCCCCCTTTTCCTCTGTTCGCGCTGCAATCACCGCCGTAATACCAACCGCCCACGGTGTGGAAAAACTTGGCAACAGCCCAGCAGGAAGCTCCACGCACAGTTGCAAGCAATCAGCAGCGACTTGTTGTAACAAAATAGTGGGTTGCAGGCCAAGCGACAACGCATTAGACAAATCAGGTGTATCCACTCGTTCGCGGTAGGCCGCAAAGTCATACACCGCCCACGCGCCTGAAGGAGAAAAATTAAACTCACGATAAGCGGAGCTTGCAGAATGGCTTGGTGTTGGTGTAAGTGCCTCTGCCTCCGCAATAAACAACTCACAACAGGTCTGTTGCCACAGTAAATCAGTAAATACCGGGGCGGCAGGCGTTGGCACAGCCAGTTGGGCAAGATCACCAACAAGGGTATAAACCAAGGATAAATCCCGTGCTTGATTGCCATTTTCGA
>CAZOBT010000309.1:0-2553 GCA_964578025.1 uncultured Rhodocyclaceae bacterium
GGTTAAATCATTGCCACCAGACGGGGCAAAATGGAGCTTGATTCCGCTGACAGCACTCCCAGTAAAAAACTGCAATGCCGTGTACGTAATCGCCTCTTCAAAAATTTGATAACTCTTAAAATCGACCCAGCGATCCATTTGGCGAGATGTATGTAATAACTCACGCAAACCTTGACCATAATCATTCACTGCCCACACATTAGGCGCGATAAACCCCATTCGCCCATCGGATTTTAACAAACGAATGGACTGCTCAATAAACGGCAAATAAATATCGTAATTGCCCGTTTGCGTACTACAGAATTTAGGCGAACCATCTGGGTTTTTTATAGAAACCCAATACTCCGTCGCCTCTGGCTGCACCCGCCGCATATTTTGTAATTTGATATAGGGTGGATTACCAATAATCACATCAAAACCACCAGCCGCAAAAACCTCTTTAAATGCCTCTTGATAACTAAATGGGTTAATCCGCTCTAACTGAGCTTCGCTTAACGGTTTAGTGTCGGGATGAATATCCCAATCCACCAAACTATTACCACAAAAAATATTTTCATCCAGCGAAGATAAAGGCTGACCGGGGACAACCGTATGTAGCCACAGGGCTAACTTAGTGATCTCTACCGATTCAGCATTAACATCCACCCCATACAGGTTTTTTGCCAAAATCTCACGATAAGCTTGCGCCTTATCAAAAGCCAACTGCTTAAACTCATAATTAACCCGGCCTTTTTCTGCTGCAAGCCATTCATGTTCTTGCAATAAACGCTTTAAAGCTTGAATTAAAAATGCACCACTACCACAAGCTGGATCAAGCACCTTTAAGGTATTTAGGCTGGCTTGATATTTTTCTAAGTAGGAAAAATAAATCGCGCTAGGCGTATTCTTTTTTAATTTGCCCGCCTTCGTATGGTCGTTATCAATCTGACTGACTTGCTGGGCAAGGTCTGCCAAACCAAAGTTTTCTTTTAATTCACGTAAGCGTAAACCCAGTGTCTCTTCGACAATATATGCAGTGACCCATTCTGGCGTGTAATACACCCCATCAGTTTTACGCTTGCCAAGCTTCATCAGCGACTCTTCACCCGCTGCTTCGGCTTCCATAATCTCTAAATCGGTAATCGACTGTTCAAAAATACGCCCCAACGTATATAAACCAATCGCCCGCTCTCCGCCTTCTTCTAAACCGAAATTATAATTTGCAGAGAAATATAAGAGCGTTTCTTTGTGCTCAATCAGCGACTTATTGTCTGCCCCTTGGAAAGGCGCAAAGAAGACTTGATTAGGGACGATTAAATCATTTAAATCTTCGTCTTTTTTAAATAGGCCGCCATTAAAATGGCTAATTTTATGTGAGCGAAACACTCCACCTTTGTCCATGATCTTAAACAAAGGCAGAATATCACTATTCCAAACATCCTCTTCCTCGGGTAACAATTCTGCATTTTGACTGCTTTTAATTAGCACATCGCGTAACAAATTGATGGGAAATTGCAAGCGTGCGCCCATGTCTTCACAGAACAAAATAAACAGCAAGCGATCTAAGAGTTTTTGTGTTAAACGCACTAATTTACGCGGTTTACTGGCGTAGTCAGGGTTCTTTTGTTGTAGGATTTTGAATAAGGCATCTCGGTAAGCCCGGTATTCAAAATAAAACGTTTTTTCTAAACTTTTTTCTTGCAAACGTTGGCTGTTAATTAAATTTAAGAGTGCAGCCCCATTGCCACGATTTAACAATAGATCGGCATGAAATAAACGACTAAATAAAAACCGTTGCTTACGCCCCTCTTCGCTTTGATCTAATAAAGTCACCCCAGATTCAGCCGGAGACTTTTTGCACAACACAAATCGCTGATATTGGTGCGGCATTCGCGCACTCCAATACAAACGAAATTCATTCATATCAGTGACAATACCCCATGTCGGCAAAATCTTTTCTGTGCCATAGGGGGCAAATTCTTGTTTGGCACAGAATAAATAATCGGCACATTGTTTAACGGGTGAGCGGTCGTTGCCTTTACGATTTTGTTTGGCATCTAACCCAGAGCGAATGTCTTTAAATTCGCATAACACCTGTGGCGTAGCGGGTAAGCCTTCTGTACCAAACCAGCCCATTGCCAAATCCGCTTTGCCAACCCCGCCATTTTGTCCTGCTTTTTGAATGGGAAATTGCGGTTCTACGGTATAGCCTGCGGCTTTATCTTGTACGCCAGACTGGGTATAGCCCCACAGATTTACAAAGAAAGTTTGGACAAAACTACCTTCCGCTACCGTTTCTTTCTGAAAGTCTTTTTCAACCCAATGCCTTAGTGTTTGTTGTAATTGCGTATCTGCTTCGCCTGCACAATATTGCGCATAGTCTTGCGCCCAGCAAGACAGCAAAAAGTTTGACGAAAACAAAGGGGAAATTTCGGACATGGTGGATTCCAATCAAAAAGGAAAGTGGCGGCAAAAATACCGCATTCCTCATGCAATCAGCAAATCAATGCTGTAAGGCGGGGAAATAACACCATCCCCAGATGCGAACCCTATTTAATTTGTTTGGCATTTTTG
>CAZOBT010000310.1:0-2522 GCA_964578025.1 uncultured Rhodocyclaceae bacterium
TTTGATTGGTGTCACGATATTTTTATTGTTGTTCAATCAACCTTTCGGTTTTGTCGCGATGTTGGGCGTGATCGCCTTGTTTGGCATGATCATCCGTAATTCCGTCATTTTGGTGGATCAAATCGAACAAGATATCAATCAAGGTATTGATCCGTGGAACGCCATAGTCGGTTCGGCGGTGCGACGTTTTCGTCCTATTGTATTGACCGCTTTGGCGGCGATATTGGGGATGATCCCGCTGGCCCGTTCGGTATTTTGGGGACCGATGGCGGTAGCGATCATGGGCGGTTTGTTGGTTGCAACCGTATTAACCTTATTGTTCCTCCCTGCCCTCTACGCCGCATGGTATCGCGTCCAGCCTCCCGGCAAGCCTGCGTTATAATCGCGCTTTACGGAAACCGATATATTAGCCTGTGCTAATATTCTATCTGCGGAGAGCAAAATGAATTTTGAACAAGCCCGTTTCAACATGATTGAGCAGCAAATTCGTCCATGGGAAGTCTTAGACCCCACCGTCTTAGCGACCCTTGGGCAACTAAAGCGTGAAGATTTTGTCCCAGCCGCCTACCGCGAATTGGCGTTTGCGGATTTGGAATTGCCGATTGCGGCGGGGCAAACCATGCTGGCTCCGCGTGTTGAAGCGCGTTTCCTGCAAGAGTTGGCCTTGAAAAAGACCGACAAAGTGTTAGAAATCGGGACAGGTACGGGTTACATGGCTGCCTTGTTGGCCGCGTTAACCGAGCATGTGGTAACGGTTGAAATCAACCCCGAACTTGCTGCCACCGCCAAGCAAAATCTGGCGAATGCGGGTATCGACAATGTTTCCGTTGAAATTGGTGACGGAGCGCAAGGTTGGTCAGCACGCGGCCCTTACGATGTCATCGTTGTTTCTGGCTCTTTGCCTGAAGTTCCTCCTGCCTTATTGCAACAACTCCGCCGTGGTGGTCGTTTAGCGGTCGTGGTTGGTGCAGCTCCTGTCATGACGGCTGAAGTCATTACCTGTACCGCCGAAGGCGTGTTCAACAGCATTAAGGTGTTTGAAACCGTAATCGCGCCATTGGCAAATGCCAAGGCCAGCCCTAAATTTGAGTTTTAATGAAACAACTGTCTTGCCAAGAGCTTGCCGCGTGGCTGAATGATGCCACGCGCACCCCGCCTCTCTTACTTGATGTACGCGAGGCGATTGAATTTAAGCATTGTCACCTTGCAAACTCGCTGCATATGCCAATGCACACCGTACCAGTCCGCTTGGCAGAATTGCCACAGGATCAAGAGATTGTCGCCATTTGCCATCATGGCGGGCGCAGTGCGCAGGTGGCATGGTTTTTAGAATCACGCGGATATGCCTCGGTGTACAACCTGTCTGGTGGAGTTGAGGCTTGGGCGTGTGAAATCGACCCAAGCATGCCACGTTATTAAAAACTCTTGGAAAACACAGATCATGAAGAAACAGCCCTCATTTTTACCCTTACCTTTATCATTGCCTTTGTTGCTTGCGGCGGGATTAGCCGGTGTCAGCTTGCCTGCCACAGCAGATGATCTCGTACAGATTTATCAACAAGCGCGGCAAAATGATCCTGTATTTGCGGCAGCGCAAGCGAACCGTGACGCAGGACAAGAGAAAAAGGCACAAGGGCTGTCGGGGCTGTTACCCAGTGTGAATCTGAGTGCTAACACCACATGGAACCAGAATGATGTTACCTACCGTTCTGGTATCTACCCCACCGGGCATCCGCAGTACAACAGCCACGGTTATAACTTAACGCTCACTCAGCCTTTGTTCCGTTGGCAAAATTGGTTGCAATATGACCAAGGCAAGCTGCAAACTGCCTTAGCGGATGTGCAATTTGTGCAAGCCGAACAAGACTTGATCTTGCGTGTGGCTCAAGCGTATTTTGATGTCTTGGTGGCGGAAGAAAATCTCAAGGCCGTCCAAGCGCAAAAACAAGCGATTAGCCAACAGCTTGAACAAGCGAAGAAAAGCTTTGAAATTGGTACGGTAACGATTACCGATACGCATGAAGCGCAATCGCGTTTTGATTTAAGTACGGCGCAAGAAATCGCGGCTAGCAGCGATTTAGACATCAAACGCCGCGTTTTAGAAGCGATTTTAGGCAAAGAAACGCCACGGTTAGCTAATTTAAAGGCCAAACTCAACTTACCTACGCCACAACCTGCCAAGATGAGCGACTGGGTGGATTCAGCTGAAAAAGAAGCCTTAAATGTTCGGGCGCAAGAAGCGAATACCGAGCTGGCTCAGCGCGAAATGCAGAAAGCTCGCGCCGGACATTATCCAACCGTGGATTTAGTTGCAAGTAAAGGCAATACCACCAGCTTAGCTTCTAGCATTGTTGGTGTAGTGGAAACGGATTTCCGTGCGATTGGTATCCAAATCAATATCCCACTGGCTCAAGGTGGCTACGTCATGTCACGCGAACGCGAAACGGCGGCAGCGTATATGGCAGCCAAATCTAGCCTTGAAGCGGCACGGCGTACCGCCGCACTGAATGCTCGTCAAGCTT
>CAZOBT010000311.1:0-2502 GCA_964578025.1 uncultured Rhodocyclaceae bacterium
CGCTGCGTCAAGAAATCACCCCGAAAAATATTCTAATGATTGGCCCAACCGGGGTAGGGAAAACCGAAATTGCACGGCGTTTAGCGCGGTTGGCGAATGCCCCGTTTATTAAGGTGGAAGCCACTAAGTTCACCGAAGTGGGCTATGTAGGGCGGGATGTTGAAACCATCATTCGTGATTTGGCAGAAATCGCCATTAAAAGCCAGCGCGAACAAGCCATGCAAAAAATGCGGGCGCGGGCAGAAGAAGCTGCCGAAGAGCGGGTCTTAGATGCTTTGTTACCTCCTCCCCGCCAAAATGTCGGCTTTTTTGGGGAAACCTCTGGGGCATCGGTCAGTACTGAAGAAGCCAATAGTACCCGGCAAAAATTCCGTAAAAAATTCCGTGAAGGTAACCTTGACGACAAAGAAATTGAGATCGAAGTGGCTGGAGCGAGTGTGCAAGCCGAAATTTTTGCCCCGCCTGGTATGGAAGAGCTAACCAATCAAATTCAAGGCATGTTCCAGAATTTAGGCTCAGGCAAAAAGAAGCAACGCAAGATGAAGATCAAAGAGGCATATAAGCTCTTGATCGACGAAGAAGCCGCCAAGCTGGTGAATGATGAAGAGATCAAACTCACCGCCTTAAAAAATGTTGAGCAAAATGGCATTGTTTTTATTGATGAAATCGACAAAGTGGCAAGCCGTTCCGAAACGCAAGGCGCGGATGTCTCACGCCAAGGCGTACAACGTGATTTACTGCCTTTGGTCGAAGGCACAACGGTATCGACCAAATACGGCATGATTAAAACTGACCATATTTTGTTTATTGCCTCTGGCGCGTTTCATTTTGCCAAGCCCTCTGATTTGATCCCCGAACTGCAAGGCCGTTTCCCAATTCGGGTGGAATTGGGGTCTTTATCCGTTGCTGATTTTGAATGTATTTTGACCCAAACCGATGCCTGTTTAACGCGGCAATACCAAGCCTTGCTGGCGACAGAAGGCGTAGAACTCTCTTTCGATGCCGCAGGGATTCGTCGCTTGGCAGAAATTGCCTGCCAAGTGAATGAAAAAACCGAAAACATTGGGGCGCGGCGTTTACATACGGTCATGGAGAAACTGCTGGAAGAGATTTCTTTTAATGCCGGTAAGCAAGGCACAGAAGCCTTATGTGTCGATGCCGCCTATGTTGATGCCAAGCTCAATGCCTTAGCCGGAAACGAAGATTTGTCGCGCTATGTGTTGTAATACAAACGCATTTTGATTTCCCTGATTAATCTACCCCAAGCAGTTCTGCTGCTTGGGGTTTTTTATAGGAAAAATTATAAAAACATAAGCAAAATCAAAATATCTGATAAAAATAGTTACAAAATCGTCGCGGCGGAATCCGCTTGGGGAGAAAGGGCTTCTGGTACTCTTCTGTTCAGAATAAAAGTACGTATCGGCGTACCCCCTCTTCCCCAATCCTGCACTTTTCGCTTTGAGGCACACACGATGGAAACTTGGCAAAGTATTTTGACTCAACCTGACACCTTAACCGCTCGCTTGGCAGAATTAGCGGAGTTTCAGCCACAGCTTGTATTTGTTTTTGGTGGGGTAAGTTTTTTTCAGATGCCAACATTGTTTTCGCAATTACGTGATGCCTGCCCCAACGCTATCTTGCTTGGTTGTAGCACCGCTGGCGAAGTCACGGGGGATGGCGTACTGGATGGTAGCTTGGTTATCACAGCAACACGCTTCAAACACGTCACCACCCAAGTTGCAACAACACGTTTAACAGCAATGGAAGACTCTCATACGGCAGGGCAACATCTTGCAGCAGCATTACCGGCGGATGGTTTGCGTGCTGTTTTTGTGCTTGGGCCAGGTGTGGCGATTAATGGCAGTGGCTTAGTCGATGGCCTCAGTAGTTTGCTCCCTCCTGATGTAGTGATTACGGGAGGGTTAGCAGGCGATGGCGGGGCATTTACCCAGACTTGGGTGTTAGGCCCAACAGGAATTGCCTCTGATCAGATTGTGGCAGTCGGCTTTTATGGCAAGACTTTGAATTTTTCCCATGGCTCGTTTGGTGGTTGGGAAAGCTTTGGCCCTGCCCGACAAGTCACACGCAGTATCGATAACGTGTTGTACGAATTAGATGGTCGCCCAGCCTTAGAAGTTTATAAACGCTATTTGGGCGATTACGCCAAAGATTTACCTGCTTCCGGTTTATTATTCCCCTTTGCTATGCTTGGTGCTGATCATGATGCCATTGGCCTGATTCGCACAATTTTGGGAGTCAATGAAGCAGATGGCAGCTTAACGTTGGCAGGAAACATTGACCCAGATGGTTATTTGCAACTGATGCATGCCAGCACCGATCGCTTATTGGATGGGGCAGAAGCCGCTGCTGAAGCGGCCTTAGCCATGCAGCGTAATCCCGGCAAAGGGATGGCAATTTTGGTCAGTTGTGTTGGACGAAAACTCGTGATGGGCGAGCGGGTTGATGAGGAAATTGAAGCTGTGGCAGAAATTTTTGGGACAA